>JBAVUZ010000551.1:0-7169 GCA_049697035.1 Candidatus Angelobacter sp.
GAGTACTAGTACCTGTTCTAATTCTTACCGTGTGCCGCAATTTGCGTTGGTCAGAATTGCAACCCAGCGCCAAAGCCCCTGACAATCACTGCAAGGTGAAGACCATTCTTGCCGCGCTAAAACCACGCTAAAAAGACGATAAATACGATCACATGGCCTGTTGCCTTTCAACCCACTTATGTGGCGCACTGCTTCAAACGGATACACTAGGATCATTGAACCAAATCTGGTGCAGTCACCTCTCTCGTTAATGGAGAATGGCGCTGAGGAGGTTTATAATCTGGGTTCGTAACCTGTTTGCCTCATGACTAACTTACTCTGCGGATTTGAGGTAAGCTGAGTGGTTACACAAATGCAGTATTGTTAAACGCATGCGCGTCTGGCAAGGGAAGAAGGCGCTTTTTTTAAAGCGTCTCTCAGAGTGAAACGGTGGTTCTCTCTACCTAGGACGGCAACAGTTTGGTTTTGTTCTGCAACTTTATATGGTGGAAGACGTTTAGACGTTTAAGACGTTTGGAAGGGGATTGGACGTAAATTGGAAGTTCTAAAATCTGGTCCGCTGAAAATTGTGGGGAATTGGATCGCTGGGCCCGCTTGGATGTACGCAAGGGAGGCTGGCGGATGCCGCTAAGCGAGGCCGAAAGAGAAGTTCTCAGAAGTGAAGCCGAAGCCAATGGGGCCCAACTGTCTGCACCCAGCCCGAGCTGGCTGCAGTGGACAGATGCGCTTTACCATCTCTGGCTGCAGCGCCGTCAGATCTTTCGTTGGGTGCTCCTCGGTTTTGTCCTGTCACTGATTGTTGCCTGGCGTTATCCCAAGTATCAAAGCACCGCCCAGATTATGCCCCCGGATAGCGGCGGTTCCGGTCTGGCCTCACTTGTTCCCGCTCTTTCCAAATCGCCCGGTCTTATTGGCATGGCCGGCGACCTGATGGGGATGAAAAGCACGAGCGCGATCTTCGCCAGAGTGCTGGAAAGCCGCACCGTCCAGGACAACTTGATCAACCGTTTTCACCTGCTTGATAAGTACGACAAGTCCTACATGGAAGATGCGCGCAAGAAACTTGCGGATCGAACTTCAATCAGTGAAGATAAAAAGAGCGGCCTGATCGCCATCTCCGTGCGCGACCACGACGCCGCATTGGCCACTGAACTTGCCAATGCGTATGTAGAGGAACTTGGTTCGGTCATGGCCAAGGTTTCCACGTCTGCTGCGCGCCGCGAACGCATTTTTATCGAGGGCCGGCTGGCAGATGAAAATAACAACCTGCAGGATGCTGAGCGGCAATTCAGCCAGTTTGCCAGCGCCAACATGGCATTGGATGTACCCGAGCAGACCAAGGTCACAGTCGAGGCCGCAGCCAGGCTTCAGGGTGAGTTGATCGCGTCAAAGGCGCAACTGGAAGGGCTCAAGCAGACTTATACCGAAGAGAACATTCGCGTAAAAAGCGTGCAGGCTCATGTGAATGAACTGGAACGCGAATTGGCGAAAATCAACTCCGGCCGCGCGCCCAATGTTCAGGATCCAACCAGTCCTTACCCATCCGTGAAGAGTTTGCCATTGCTGGGAGTGAAGTGGGCCGATCTTTATCGTCAGACTAAGATTCGCGAAACGGTAGTCGAATTGCTTACACAGCAATATGAAATGGCCAGAATCCAGGAAGCCAAGGAAATTCCGTCAGTCAAAGTATTGGATCCCGCTTCAACCCCGGAGAGAAGAGAACCTTCATGGAAGTTCGTGATCGCAATGGGTACATTGCTGAGCGCTTTGCTGGCTTGCATGGGCTATTTCGTTAAGAACTGGTGGGACCGCTGGGACCAGGACGATCCAAGGCGCATATTGATTTCACAGGTGCTTCGCGTTAGACGTAGAAACTCAAGTTCCGTGAACAGCATCCCGCGCCATCGTGCAGGACGGCCGGACGAGATTTCGCAGGCATGAGCACAGACACAGTCAGGAGGCTACGGTGTCTACACAAGAGGTAGTAAAGGAACAAGGCAATCTCTTGGAAGTGTCGCACTTTGCAGGGACCCAGATTCATCGTGCTCTGGCACATGAAAAAGGGACCGGGCTCGGTGCGGCCGTCGCCATGTTGGAGGCCCTGATCGTGATCGTTTCCGGTTACGCGGCTTATTCAGGGCGTGACTTTCTGGGCGATCTCGTTGGCGTCTCGCCGGTGGATGTTACCACTCCGCCTCTGCGTCTGTTCGTATTCCTGCTGACCTATGCCTGCCTCACGGTCATCTGCAACGCTGCGCAAAATCTTTATTCTGATGCCGCAATCCGTTCTGCAAGGGGCGCACGCGTAAGAATCCTGAAGGGCTTCATGGTGTCTTCCATGATTTCCATCATGATTGTGTTCATCGCCGGTGAACAAGCCGTTCCGCGGTTGATCGTCGCCAGCACGCCGCTTTTCAGTCTGGCCGGCGTTCTTTGCCTGCGTTACGTGATGGAGCGCTATAACCTGCAGCGCATTGAGCGCGGCATTGGCAATCAGCACGTCCTTATTGTTGGCAGCGGAGAAGTGGGACAAGCGTTCCGCTCTTACTTGCAAAGCCACACCCAGTTGGGAAAAACATTTTGCGGATTTGTAGACTGGGAGCCCGGCACGCGGCCTTTCTGCCTGGGCACGCCCGACGATCTGCCGCGCATCCTCACTGAAAACTTTATCGACGAAATTTATTTCACTCCATCCATCAGCCGGGATCTGGTGGTTCGCATCGTTCTGGAGGCGCGCCGCCAGCGCATAGGCGTAAAGGTGGTGCCTGATCTCTACGGAGGTCTCGCGATCGGCGCCGGCATGAATTACATCGGCTCTGTTCCTGTATTGGAGCTCAATCGCCAGCCGATCCCTGCTCTTGGCCTTTTTGTGAAGCGCCTGATGGACCTGTTTATCAGCACCGTTACGTTGGTGGTCACTTCTCCTTTGCTGCTGTTGACTGCCATCGCCGTCAAGATCGATTCCCCTGGCCCAATCCTCTATAAAGCCTGGCGTGTGGGTCGGAAGGGGCGTAAATTCCGGTGTTATAAATTCCGTACTATGTGTGCCGATGCCGATGCCCAAAAGAATGGCCTGATGCATATGAATGAGCGCAACGGCGCTACCTTCAAGATCGTTGATGATCCGCGCATTACCCGCCTCGGCCGCTTCCTCCGCAAGTACAGCATTGACGAACTCCCACAACTTTTCAACGTCTTCAAGGGCGATATGAGCGTGGTGGGGCCGCGCCCGCATCCTGAAGATGATTTCAAACGCTATGATCTGGAACACTTTCGCCGGCTCGACGTCACGCCGGGCCTCACCGGCCTTTGGCAGGTGACCGCGCGCCATGATCCGTCTTTCGAAAAAAATGTCATGCTTGATCTGGAGTACATCGAAAACTGGAACGTGTTTTTGGACCTGAAAATTCTTTGCAAAACCGTTCCAGTCGTCTTTCGAGGCTCTGGTCACTGATCGTCCGCGCCCATCAAATTTTTCTCCGGAACTGTGTTTGCGCCGGCGCGTGCAGATCGCTCTTACTCACTTACAATAGAAGGGCCCAGGTTCAGGAAACAGGAAGAATTGTCCTGTGCCTGCGATTCGGCGTGTTTTCCTGGCAGGCATGAAGCATGAAGATGGAGAAGCAGCATGGCGCTTAAGCGGGCAGTGATCACTGGCGTAACCGGCCAGGACGGTTCCTATCTCGCGGAGCTTCTTCTGCAAAAGGGCTATGAAGTCCACGGCATCAGGCGTCGCTCGTCCTCATTCAACACCGGTAGAATCGACCATCTGGTTCAGGACCCGCACGCTGAAGGCTGCCGTTTTTTTCTCCATTATGGTGACATGACCGACTTCAGCAGTCTGAAGCGCACCCTACAGTTGGTCGAGCCCGATGAAATTTACAACCTCGCCGCCCAAAGCCACGTAGCTGTATCTTTCGAGCAGCCTGAATACACCGTGGAGTCAGACGCGCTTGGCCCTTTGCGAGTGCTGGAAGCGATCCGCAGTCTTGGTCTACAGCGCAAAACGCGGTTCTATCAGGCATCAACCTCAGAGATGTTTGGCAAAGCGCAGGAAGTTCCCCAGAGTGAGACCACGGCCTTTTATCCGCGATCGCCGTATGGCATTGCCAAGCTTTATGCTCACTGGATTACCGCGATCTATCGCGAAACGTACGGCATTTACGCCTGTAGCGGGACTCTTTTCAACCATGAGTCGCCGGTACGCGGCGAAACCTTTGTTACGCGCAAGATCGTTCGCGCTCTTACGCGCATTCAGTTGGGCGCGCAAGATTGCCTCTATCTCGGCAACCTTGAGGCCCGGCGGGATTGGGGCCACGCTCGCGATTACGTGGAAGCCATGTGGCTGATGCTGCAACAGGAGCGTCCTGAGGACTACGTGATCGCCACGGGTAAGCAACATTCCGTTCGCGACTTTGTTTGCGCCGTGGCGCAAAAGCTCGGGATGTGGCTTCGCTGGGAAGGGAAAGGCCAGAATGAAGCAGCCTTTGACGTTACGACCGGCGAGCGTATCGTGGCGATTGATTCCCGCTATTTTCGTCCGGCCGAGGTTGAAAACCTTTTAGGGAATGCCGCCAAGGCCAGAGAAAAACTTGGATGGTCTCCGCGCACCACGTTCGACGAACTCGTGGCCGAAATGGTGCAGGAAGAATTGGAGATTGCAAAAAAAGAGACCTCCGGGAAGAGACAAAGGCCCGCGCGCCTGCCTCTCTAGCGCGAAGTAGACAAAGAATGAAGACTATCCCCCAAGAAGTGTCTTTAGCATCCGAGAATCTGGATCCGGAAGTTGCATCTTTCGATACCGCGATGCCGGGCGGACGCTCACTTGCCGGCAATACTCTGTGGAACCTCTTCGGCAATTGCTTTCCAGTGGTGGTGGCGGTGGTGTGTTTGCCAGTGCTCAAGCGAGGGCTGGGCACCGAACGCCTGGGAATCATCAGCCTGGCATGGGTGGTAATCGGATATTTCAGTTTGTTCGATCTCGGACTTTCACGGGCGCTCACCAAATTGGTGGCGGAAAGAATTGGGCAGCGTCGTCAGGCTGAAATCCCGTCCCTGATCTGGACCTCACTTTTCCTCATGACGGGCGTGGGCCTGGTCGGGTCAATCTTGACTATCTTCCTTACTCCGCTTCTTGTTGAACGACTGCTAAAAGTTCCAGCTTCGCTTTCCCATGAAGCCCTGGGCTCGTTCTATTGGCTTGGCGCCGCGGTCCCGATAGTGGTGATCACCGCCGGACTCCGCGGAGTGCTGGAGGCTGTGCAGCATTTCCGTTTGGCAACCGCCATCCGTGTTCCCATGGGGATCTTCAGTTATCTGGGACCGGTCGCCCTTCTGCCCTTTACCCATAGCCTGATTCCGATTATCGCGGTACTTGTGCTGGGAAGAATTCTAGCCTGTGCAGCCCATTTGTGGGCTTGTTTTCATGTCATGCCCACTCTGGGGAGCGGCTTTGGCTTTGATGTTCCGTCTGCCAAGCCGTTGTTCCTTTTCGGCGGTTGGATGACGGTAAGCAACGTGTTGGGCCCGGTAATGGTCACCTTTGACCGGTTTTTGATCGGCAGCATTATTTCAATCGCCGCAGTTGCCTATTATTCCATCCCGTATGAAGTGGTGACCAAGCTGTGGCTGATTTCCACGGCACTTGTCGGCGTGTTGTTTCCCGTATTTTCCGCTACCAGCGTCGCCGATCGCGCTCGTCTGGCTTCCCTCTATGAAAGCGGAGTCAAATATATTTTTGTTTTCCTGCTCCCTCTCACGCTGCTTCTGGTGATTTTTGCGCCTGAAGGGTTGGCACTTTGGCTGGGCAACGACTTCGCCCACAACAGCGCATCGGTCGCGCGACTGCTGGCCGTGGCGGTTTTTATGAACTGCATGGCCCATGTGCCATTTGCGCATTTGCAAAGCGTGGGGAGGCCTGACGTCACCGCCAAATTCCATCTCGTGGAGCTTCCTGTCTATGTAGTGATGCTGTTCTTCCTGGCTCGATCATGGGGTATCACTGGCGTAGCAGTCGCGTGGCTCCTGCGAGTAATGATCGACACCTTTCTTCTGTTCTGGTTTTCTTCTCGCTTATTGCCCGAGTGCCGTTTTATCCTTACCCGATTGCCGCTGATGATCGCCGGAGCGCTGGCGCTGAATCTAGGTGTGGCATTGATTGCAGGCATGGCGATCAAAATTATTGTTGTTTGTGCGGTATTGTTTGTTGCTGTGCCGGCGTTGTGGTTATGGATGTTTACCCCCGCGCAACGTGCCCCTTTCATTCATCTGCTGCAGCGCCTGAAACGATAAAGTGCTGTTCACAGAGGTTTCGCCGTTCAGTGGGAATCACATTTCCCTTCACCGAACAATCTTTGCGCCACTAGCTTGCGGTGATGATGAATGTTGCCTGATCACCCTCACCAGAAGCATTTAACGCTTTTGATTCGGCGGCATATTTCTTCATTGTTTTAGCGTCAAAGTATTTTGATAGATTCCGTTCTCCTTCAATGAGAGGGATGTTCCTGCGATAAAGCTCACTGCCCCAAAACTGGAATGCACCCGAGTCATTCTTCATATCCCTGACATTTAAGCCAGCGAGTTGCGCCGCCCTCCTCATACTGGCTGGTGTATGGATGCACATATGTCGCGGGGCGTCGAGTTGTACCCAGTCAACACCGTAATGGCGCCACGCCCATGAAGCTACCGGAACCTGAATCATGCACAGCCCTTTGGGGGAAAGCTTGTTCCTTACTTCCATCAGCGTGCCGAGTTGATCTTCAATGTGCTCAAAAGAATGATGAAACATAATCCGATCCCAGGTGCCTTCAAGTTCGGAAAGCGTGATCTTGCGGCAGTATGGGGTTTCTTGTGAGGTGAATGGGTCAATACACAGCGCATGATGGAAACCAGCTTGCTGTAATTCCTTCGCTAGCTTACCACTGCCCCCACCCACGTCGAGAATTTTCATGCCCGGTGTCATGTCGAGCTTGTATATCAAGTCCACGGTAGGCACCGGAAGGACAGAATGGATAAGCCGGCGCAGCCCAAGACGACCGAGAGACAGGCCGAATGATTTTAATTTTCCAGTAAGTCCGTTCGTTGTGGCAAAGCTGTAATACTCTTTCGGGTAGTGATCTGAAAGATTTTGCGGGGGATTAGCGAGAATGATAACGCCGCAGCCGGAGCAC
>JBAVUZ010000552.1:0-2439 GCA_049697035.1 Candidatus Angelobacter sp.
GTGTAAGGTAAACCATGTGACAAACCGCAAAAACTTTTTATTTCTGGTGGCGCTTGCGGGCGCGACTGTTTTGGTGGGCAGAGCGCTTGCCGTCGAAGCAGAGCACGCGACGCTGATTCGCGAAGAATCGTTGTATAGCTCGGCGGGAGCGAATGCGCAAAAGACCGCGCCGGTGGAACGCGGCGCAGCGCTAACGGTCCTGGAGCGCAGCGAGGCTGACGGCCAGCCGTGGGTAAAGATATCGATGGCGGCAGACCAGCAGACGCAGGTGAGCAGGGAAGTTACGGGCTGGCTGCCGGCCAAAGCCGTAATTACTGCTTCTACCGCGAACGGAGACGAAATCATTTTTGGCCAGGCGGTAGATTCTGAACGGCAGGCGGAAGAGCGTGGCGGACGCAAAGGCGCGGCTGATGACGCGTGGCGCTTGTACTCGCGCGTGGCGGAACTATTTCCAAGTTCGCCGCTGGCGGCGGAAGGTATGTGGCGCGCAGCGGACATACGCTGGCAGCTGGCGAAGGCAGACTTTGTCCGGTCAGGCAAGCCGATGGAAGAGAAATATCTAAGAGAGGTCATCGCGAAGTTTCCGCAGTCGAAGCAAGCGGAACTGGCTGCGTATGATCTGCTCGACGGCCAGCTCTGTCCGGAATGGCGCGGACAGGCAGAGTGTCCCGCGAAAGAAGCGGGGCTGTATGAGCAGTACGCGCATGAACATCCGCAGTCACCCAAGGCGGCGGAAGCTTTATACAACGCGGCGTGGCGGCAGGCGGCTCTCACCGATATCTATCGTATAAATAATGATCGCGAAAAGAGCGAAGTGGCGCGCAAAAAGAGCATTGCGCTGGCGCAGCAGGTACAGAGCCAGCAACAGGACGTCGATTGGAAAATGCGATCAACCGATTTGATCTACAAGCTGGAAAAGAAAATCCCGGTCTTTAGCGCGGCGGTGGACTCAGGAGAAACGAAATGAAGCTGAGAACAGGCGCGCTGCTGCTGGCCATTTTCTGCTCTTCCATCCTGCAGGCGCAGCAGAAAGAGCAAGGAACCGTCATTAATGAAGTGCAGATGTATGTCTCACCGGACTTGAACTCGCAAAAGCTGGCGCGGGCGACGCGAGGAAGGGACGTTCCGCTGGTGATGGAACGCACCAAGATTGGCGAACACACGTGGGCGCACGTTCTGATTGTGGTGGACGTCAACCGTGACGCGGAAACCACGCGCCAGATTACCGGCTGGGTGCCAAGCAACGTAGTGATCAGCACGGCGACGCCGAACGGCGACCAGATTATCTTTGGCGAAGCCGTGGACTCAGAAAACCAGGCTGAGTTGCGCGGCGGACGCAGGCACGCCGCGGAAGACGCCATGCGGCTTTACTATCGCGTTTACGATTACTGGCCCGCCTCGCCGCTTGCGGGTGAAGCCTTGTGGCGCGCGGCAGACATCCGCTGGCAGCTGGAAAAAGCTGATGTAAGCCTGCGCCCTTCATCGCAGGAAATGAATCCTGACATGCGCACACCCATCGATGACGAGAACATGAAGCTGGTGATGAAGAAGTTTCCGCGCACAAAGTGGTCTGATCTTGCGGCGTATGACATGATCGACAACAAGCTCTGCGGATCGTGGAAGGGCGAGACCAAGTGTCCGGAAAAAGAATCCGAGCTGTATGAGAAATATGCGCGCGAGCATCCGCAATCTCCCAAGGTCGCGGAAGCGCTTTTTAACGCCGCGTGGCGGCAAGCCGCGCTGGCGCAGATGTATGGCGCACAGCACGATAAAGAACGCGAGAAGGCGCGCCGAAAAGCCATGGAACTGGCGCAGGAGCTTGCGGCCAAAGCGCCGGCGGGCGATCCCAAGCTGGTGGACTGGAAACCGCGCGCCACGGAACTGATCTACGCAATGCAGCAAGGCATTCCCACCTACACCGCGGAACCTGACCGCAAATAACCCGGAGGAGTTTTGCACGACTATCTGCTCTCTTTATTCTTAGGCATTGTTGAAGGTCTTACAGAGTTTTTGCCGGTCAGCTCCACGGCGCACCTGCGCATCACAGAAGCGCTGCTGCACATCCATCTCGACGATCCGTTCTGGAAGATGTATTCCATCGTGATCCAACTGGGCGCAATCCTCTGCCTGCCGATATATTTTCGCGCGCGCATTGCCCGCTTTCTATCCACGTTCCCGCGCGGTGAACGTCGCGATCGCACCGCGCTCACGCATCCGCTTTCGCTGGTGATGATCGCGTTCGTCTGCACCGCAGTACCGTCATTGCTGCTGACCAAACTAATTGGCAAGCACCTTGAAAGCCTGACCGTAATGGGCGTCTCGCTGCTCGTCGGCGGCGTCATCATGTGGATCGTCGACGCATATTTCGGTTCGCCGCGCACCGTGGGCCGCCACATGACGGAACGCATGGAAGACGTTTCGCTCGTCCAGGCCATCTGG
>JBAVUZ010000553.1:0-3119 GCA_049697035.1 Candidatus Angelobacter sp.
GCGTAGACTTGTAAGTTATATTTTAAAAAGTGGAGACGCAGCAGCCGCACAGCCCGGCGCATCTTAAGCCCGATCCCGTACCGGAACCTTCCGCCGGTGCGGATAAGGGATTTTTCAGCGCCTTCGCCATCAATCCCGCGCCTCTCAGGATCTCGCGCGACTACCGCCTGCTTTTTCTCAGCCAGACAATTTCTTTCTTCGGCTCGATGATGAGCTTTGTGGTGCTGCCCTGGCAGATGTACCAGCTCACGCACTCATCGCTAATGGTGGGTCTGCTTGGTGTCACCGAATTTGTTCCCACCATTACCATGGCATTTGTTGGCGGCGCTCAGGCTGACTACGTGGACCGCCGCCGCATGGTGCTCATTACTGAGTTGCTCATGTCTGCGAGCAGCACCGCGCTTATTCTGAATTCACTGCTCGCAGGTCCTCACGTCTGGGTGCTTTTTGCGTGCGCCACGGCTTTCGCAGGACTCAACGGCCTCAAACGTCCGTCACTGGAAGCGCTAACGCCACGACTCGTCTCGGCAGAGCTGATGCCGGCTGTATCAGCTTTGCGCGCGGTCGGTACCACGCTCGGAGGCGTCATTGGTCCCGCGCTTGGCGGAGTGCTGGCTACCACAGCCGGCCCTGCCGTTGCATATTCCATCGATCTCACCACGTTTGTGATTTCACTTTTTGCGCTCTGGATGATGCGGGCCACTCCGCCTCCATTGAATGCTGACCGTCCCAGCCTTCGGTCGCTAATTGAAGGTCTGCGCTATGCGCGCAGCCGTCCGGAACTGATGGGAACCTACCTCATCGACATGAATGCGATGTTCTTTGGTATGCCAATGGCATTATTCCCTGCCATCGCGATTAAATTCGGCGGAGCGTCAGTAGGATTGCTCTACGCGGCTCCGTCTGTAGGCGCATTTTTCGCCTCAGTCGCGTCAGGCTGGTCGGCGCGAGCGCATCGCCATGGGATGGTGGTGACAGTTGCGGCTGGAATCTGGGGTGTGGCGATCATCGCCTTTGGATTTGCTGACCGGCTCTGGCTTGCGCTGCTGTGGCTCGCCGTTGCCGGCGCCGGAGACATGGTGAGCGGCCTGTTTCGCATGACCATATGGAACCAGACGATTCCAGATCATCTGCGCGGACGGCTGGCGGGAATCGAGATGGTTAGCTACATGTCCGGGCCAATGCTTGGGAATGCCGAAGCAGGGATCGTCGCCAGCCTGTTCAGCATTCGCACGTCTGTGATTTCAGGCGGCATTCTTTGCGTGCTGGGAACGGGGCTGCTGGCGCTGGTTTATCCGGCTTTCTGGCATTACGACGGTCGCGCCGGTTTACTTCGCAAGCAAAGAGAAGAAGCGGAGCGTGCGGCGATGGTTGGCCCTACTTAGAATTACTGCAAAATCATTTTCATACGGAGTCGATTCCATGACTGTCCGCATTCGCCCGGCGAACCGTGCCGACCTTCCGCGATTGACGGAGATTTACAACCACTACGTGATCCATACGCCTGTCACATTCGACGTTGAGCCATACACGGTTGAGCGGCGTGCGGCGTGGTTTGAGCAGTTCGCTTTGACTGGTCGATACCGGTTGGTCGTCGCCGAAGAGGACGGTTTGGTGGTGGGCTATGCCGGCACAACGCGCTTCCGCCCCAAGGCAGCGTATGACACAACGGTGGAGACCACGGTCTATTGCAGTCACGAAACCCTGGGCAAAGGGATTGGCAGAAAAGTTTACGCCGGATTGTTTGAGGCGCTGGCCGGCGAAAGCATTAATCGGATTGTTGGCGGCTATACGCTGCCGAATGATGGTTCAGCCAAGCTGCATGAATTCTTTGGTTTCAAGAATGTAGGCATTTTCACCCAGGTCGGATACAAGTTTGGGAAATACTGGGACGTGCAATGGACAGAACGTCCGCTGCGGTTGCCGTGAAGACCGCAGCTTAGCTACTCAGCAGTTGGCGGGCGATCTTGCAATACAACTCCACAGCTTCATGAAGCTGCTTTTTGGAAATGTATTCCCTTTCAGTATGGGCCACGTGGATGGACCCTGGTCCCAGTAGCACCGGAGTTCCCCAGTTGCTGAGGCCTGGAATGTCGGTAGTGAACTTCGCCACCATGCTCTCAATGCCCGCAACAGTGCGCAGCTTCATAAAAGGAATGTCCAGCACAAACTCGGCTTCAGCCATGCCGTCAACCTGCTTTGTGATCTGATGGCGCAATGCTTCAGAAGGACCAACAAGCCGGTAGAGTAGCTGCGCGCGCGCGTGATCGGGAATCACGTTGGGAGCGCGGCCGCCTTCAATTAATCCGATGTTTAGCGTGCATGGACCAACTTCCGGATTCACCGGCAGCTCCATGGCGCGCAAACGCTCAAGGGCGGTTAGCAGCTTGTCGATGGCCGATTCGCCCAGCTCAGGATAAGCCGAATGCGCCATCCTGCCTTTCGCCGTAAGTTGCACGCGCAATGCGCCTTTGGATGCTATGGCAATCTTGTTTTCCGTGGGCTCGCCATTGATCAGGAAGCGGCTACCCAGGGGATTCTCATTCGCAATTTTCGCGCCCAGACTGTCGCGTTCTTCACCCACCAGGAACAACATGCCGACGGCACGGCCTTCTTTGCGCAAATGCTGGCATGCGGCGATCTGTGCCGCGATGATCCCCTTGGCATCGCATGAGCCACGACCATAAATATTGTCGTGGTCTTCAGATGAAGAAATAAATGGCGGCACCGTGTCCATGTGCGTGGAGAAGACGAGTTCGGGATTCTGGCCGTCAATTGTGGCCACGACATTGAATCGTTCATGGGCCACCGGCATTTTATGCGTGGTGTAACCCATGTTGGAGAGCACTTCATAGAGCTCCGCGCCTACGGCGCCTTCATTGCCGGAGATAGACTCAATGTCGATGAGCCTGCGGGTTAGAGCGACGGGGTCCATAGGTTGCCATACAGGATAAATGGTAGGCACGGGAAAAGCATTCAGCAGTTAGCATTCAGCATTCAGCCAAACATCGATTCACCGCCAAGGGCACAAAGTACGCAAGAAATTGACGATTTGACTCCATTCCTTTGCGGCCTTCGCGTCCGTTGCGGTTAAAGTTTCTTGGATGAAAGCTGAGTAC
>JBAVUZ010000554.1:0-2576 GCA_049697035.1 Candidatus Angelobacter sp.
AAATAGACCGTACGGGCTGGTATGATGTCGCGCGTATGAAATTTCTTCGACTCGTTCTGCTCGTACTGGTCTTTGCAACTTCCTCCATCGCGCAAAAGCCTAACACTACTGAACCCAGCTCTGCTGAACGCGGCTCTACTAAACCCAGCTTCAGTCTGGAACAGGTGATGAGTTCGCCGTTCCCCACGGCCCTGACCTCGGCGGCAAAAGCCAATCGCATTGCCTGGGTTTTTGACAGCCGGGGTGAACGCAACATATGGGTGGCGGATGCGCCTGACTTTGCTGGGCGGCAGGTAACGCACTACCAAGGTGACGATGGCCAGGATATTTTTGCCGTGAAGCTCACGCCGGACGGCAAGACCGTTGTCTATGCGCGCGGATCGGAAGTGAGCAGCGAAGGTCACGTAGCAAATCCTGCGACCGAGACCAGAGAGCCCAAGCAGCAGGTGTGGGCCGCGGACGCGGAAACCGGCAAATCGCGTCTGCTTGGAGATATGGGCTGCGGAGAAGAAGATTGCGAGGACATCCAGCTTTCGCCCGATGGGCTGACCGCGGTTTGGGTGGGGCCGAAGAACCATTTGTGGATGGCCAATATTGCCGCCGACAAGCCTGCGCACCAGCTTACAGAACTGCGTGGTGACGAAAGCGAACCGCAGTGGTCGCCTGACGGAAAGCATATTGCATTTACCACGCTTCGCAAGGACCATTCGTTTATCGCGATTTTTGATCTGGCTGAACAGCGCGCACGTTACGTTGCTCCCAGCGTTGACCGCGACTTTGCGCCGCGCTGGTCGCCCGACGGCAAACATCTGATCTTTATACGCACTCCCGGAGCGGAGTTGCATCAGCCGCTGATTCCGCAACGTCCGCAGCCGTGGGCCATCTGGCTGGCCGATGCTTCAACCGCCCAGGCTCATGAGCTTTGGCACAGCGGCAAGGAGATGAATGATTCGCTGCCACCGTTTGCCAGTGAGTCGTTGAAGTTTGCTGAACGCGGCCGCATAGTTTTTTGCTCTGAGCAGGATGGACGCAATCATCTTTATTCGATTTCCATTTATGCGGCTTTAGGAGAACAGCCTGTGCTGCTGACCCCAAGCGACTTTGATGTCGAGGATGTGGAGTTGACACCGGGGAAATACGCGGTCTTTTTTACCTCCAACAAGAATGACGTTGATCGCAGGCATATCTGGCAGATTGATCTTGGGGCTGGATTTGAGTCGGGAAAGAACTGGGCGCCATTCAAACCAACTCAAATTACCCAAGGCAAAACCATTGAATGGCATCCGCTCATGTTGGCCGATGGCAAAACGATTGTCTGTTTTGGCTCGACCGCCACGTCACCAGCCATGCCCTATCGGCTCACCGATAAAGGCCGCGAGATGATTGCGGCCAGCGCTCTGCCGAAAGATTTCCCGTCGGACCAACTGGTTGAGCCGCAGACCGTCATGTTCAAAAGCGAAGACGGGCTGGAAATCCACGGACAGCTTTTTGTTCCGCGCAATCACGCCGCGTCAGCTCCGGCGCTGATCTTTGTTCATGGCGGTCCGCCACGGCAGATGATGCCTGGCTTCCATTACATGTACTACTACCACAACGCGTATGCGGAAAATCAGTTTCTGGCCAGCCGAGGCTATGTGGTTCTGTCAGTCAATTACCGTCTGGGCGCAATGTACGGACGCGCCTTCCGTGAGCCTGCCAATGCCGGCTGGCGTGGTTCGTCTGAGTACAAGGATGTAGTGGCGGGCGCGCGATATCTGCAAGGGCTGGCGTATGTTGACCGCAAGCGCATCGGCATCTGGGGAGGCTCCTACGGCGGCTTGCTTACGGCGCTGGCCCTTGCGCGGAACTCAGATATCTTTGCCGCCGGAGTGGATTTCCACGGCGTGCATGACTGGTCAGCGTTTTTGGCTGGCCGCGGTGGCGACGCGCCAGACGCCAAAGAAGCGCAAAAGCTGGCGTTTGACTCGTCGCCTGTGGCGTCGGCCGCGACGTGGAGGTCTCCTGTACTCTTTATGCACGGCGACGATGATCGCAACGTGCCTTTCTCCCAGACCACTGACCTGGTGCAGCGCCTGCGCAGCCAGAACGTTGAGATTGAACAGATCATTTTCCCCGACGAGATCCACGACTTCCTGCTGTGGCGCACTTGGGTGAAAGGGTACAAGGCTACGGAAGAGTTTTTTGATAGAAAGCTGAAGGGCGCGAGTCAAGGCGCCCAGCAATGACGAAGAACGCAGAGTTGTACCGAAAGCTGGTTGCAGTCCTCAGCGACTTCTCAGTATGCAATTAGTACATCACTTGATCGAAGTCCGCGCATGGATATAAGCATCAATCACTTTCTCCAACGTTCCCTGCGCCTCAAGAATGTACTCCACCGCATCCCGCGCCGCGCCATGGCCGCCCACGGACAAAGTCTCATGATGTGCCATCGCTTTTACCTGGGGACGAGCATTTGCCACGGCAATCGCCAACCCGCAGCGCCGCATGATTGGCAGGTCGATGACATCGTCTCCCACGTACGCGATTTGCTCTTCGCGAAAGCCGCTTTCGGCCAGGATCTTGTCCAGAATGTCTGA
>JBAVUZ010000555.1:0-14754 GCA_049697035.1 Candidatus Angelobacter sp.
TCCTAGGAACCACCGGGAACCGTGTGGCATCAATCTGCGGCGCCTGAAAGGCAGCGGCGCGAACTTCACCGGCTGCTGTGTTTGGGTTTTCGGTCGGCGTGGGCGATAGCGCTGAAACCGTCCTGGCCAGCGGCATGATCGGCAACGGCACAACGAATGGTCTCGTAGGCGGGCTGGCGGTCTGGTTGCCGGGCACGCAGTTTTGGTTTGTTCCGGGGCTGGTATTCTGCCCTGAACTCGGTGGCTGGTTCGTTTGTACTGTTGTCTGGGCCCGGGCGCTCAGGCCGCTCTTGGCTACCAACATGCCACCTGCGGTCAGCAGTCCCATCTTAAAGAGGTCGCGCCGGCTGGTAAGCCCGGCAGCAATCAGTTCGCGCCGGTTCTTGGCGGCCTCACACATTTCTTTAAAGCGTCGTTTGGAAACTTTTTCTCCGAATACGTTGAAGTACATGCCTTGCCTCCTCTGCGTTTCGCCGCCTGACAACCATGTTTCAAGGAATTTGCGGATACCGGTGCGAGGTTTATCTCCATCAAGCAACATGCCGTCCTGCACCAGAGTCGACAGAGTAGCCTCTCCGCGTTTCTTGCAAACACTGAAGCGTTAGCCGAAATATCTTTTTGTTAGCATTTTGTGCGGGTGCTCTGAAATTCAAGCAATGAATGCGGACGATTCTCATCAACTGACTTGATTTCAAGAAGTCCAATTAGGAAAAGGATTGTTACCTTCAGGCTGAACCCTGCAGAATTGGGTCCGTGCGGAATAGATCGAGATGAAAGTCCTTCTCCAGAATCTGTTAGGACACACCTTTACGCTGTTTCCATGCGGTTTCCGCGGCGTTTCTAAATGAGGCGGTTAAAGCTGTTCTTAACTGCCATTGCCGTTCTGGCTTTCCAGCCGCTGCCGAAAGCATCGCGGCGTTTCCCGGAAATGGCGTTCGAACGCGCGGGTAAAACTTGAGGTATGTTCATAACCAACGGTCCACGCAATCTCCTTGATGCTGAGGTTGGTTTGCCCAAGTAATTTGGCCGCGCGCTGCATTCTTTGATCAGCCAGCATCCGTCCAAGCCCCAGGCCAGTGCACTCTTTGAACAGGTGTTGCAGGTGTGACTCGCTCAAATTGCATTCCAGAGCCAGGTCCTGAATCTTCTGTGGTGAATCGGACGCAATCATTTGCAGCACTTTGCGGAGACGGCAATCCTCGACCATCGGAATCAATGCGCGTGGAGGCAAGCCATGACCATTTGCAGTCCCGTTGTTCGCAGCTGTTTTTGTGAGTTCCGGATTGAACGAAGTATTTCTTGCTCCGTTCTTCTTGGCAGAAGACTGATACGCACCCATGGAAGCCCCTTCACCATTCCATATTTCGTCCAGAGCGCGCGACGAATATGGGTTGGTGTGAACCGGCGACGGTTTTTGATGAATCAGGCCCTAACAACTCCGCCGGCAATCTGTTGCAGACTGCCTTCCCTCATTCCTGGTGGATGAAATGTTTATTGCATCGAGCCGATTCTTATCCGTCGAGATCAGCTTCGATTTTGTAGCAGGTTCAAAGTGGGCGAACCCTGGGCCCCAGCGGCGTGTCCGAAATGCCGCCTTCGGACTCGCATATAGCTGCACGATGTTTAAGGATTTCACAGGAACAAAACAGCCTAGTCAATCAGTATTGCTTAGCATTTGCGGCTATTCCTTAGCGGTGGACGCTGAAAGTAAGAATTTTCCAATATGGAACTAGGGTGTTTGGAAGGGGAGGGCGGAATCCAAAGGAGAATCGTCATCCCTCTAAAGACGATTTCTTCTACGGAAATCAGCCGGAGGAACGCCAAACTTGTGTTGAAATCCACGATCAAAGCTGGATGAATGGTGATAACCAACCCGGCCGGCAATTTCCTTGATCGAGAGCTCGGTTTGCCGTAAAAGCTCCGCTGCTTTCTGCAGCCGTTGGTTCGCCAGAAAATGGTTCAGATCAATGCCCATCTGAAGTTTGAATAGGTGTCCCAACCGCGAACTGCTGAGGTTTACCAGGGTGGCAAGTTCCTGAACGCTTGTTGCTGGATCATCTTCCAGGGATTCCAACACTTTGCGAATACGATAGTCGTCCGGCATGCAGGCTCCTTGAATCTCTCAATGGCCAAGTGCAAGCCCTACCACAGGTTTTGGGCCGGAGCAAAATGCTAAGAGGAGCAAGCCGGAGGGGGAAAATACCTCATCACCAATTCGAGACATCGCACCGCGCATGCAATCTCTCACTCACTTGGCATCGGGTTTTAAAGCACCTTAATAATCCATACTGAATCTCATTGTCAATCGACTTTTTATAAAGTTTTAATGCTTCAAATTGTGTTTCTGAATTCAATTTGGGGATAAATCGTTAAAAATCAGCAGCTCTCGACAAGACAAATAGCAGGTGGCCACAACCGTGAATTTCAGGCATTTTCGGCAGGCCGCCAGTCGGGACCGATGCCCATTTCTATACCGCAAAAGGCGGAATTCATTGTCGGTGCCCGCACAAGGGGACGGGTAAAGACTTTCCGGCGGTGCGGGTTGCCGTCCTGCAGAGCCAACTCCAGATACAATTTAGTAGTCCTAATCAGTTCACTCGGACCGCATGCAGGATTGGTATAAAGACGCAATCATTTACGAAGTTCATGTCAGGGCATTTTTCGACAGCGTTACCGACGGGATCGGCGACTTTGGCGGATTGACCCAGAAGTTGCCGTATCTGGAAGACCTCGGCGTCACCGCGGTCTGGCTTCTGCCGTTCTGTCCTTCACCCTTGAAGGACGACGGATATGACATTTCCGACTATACGGACGTGCACCGATCCTATGGCTCACTGAAAGATTTCCAACGCTTTATGCGAGAGGCAAAGCGCCGCGGCCTGAAGGTGATTACCGAACTGGTGCTAAACCATACCTCTGACCAGCATCTCTGGTTTCAGCGTTCGCGGCGGGCACCGGCAGGCAGCCGCTGGCGGGATTTTTATGTTTGGAGCGATACGTCGGACAAATATCGCGACGCGCGCATTATCTTTAAGGACTTTGAAAGCTCCAACTGGACGTGGGACCCGGTCGCAAAAGCGTATTACTGGCATCGCTTTTATTCGCATCAGCCAGATCTCAACTGGGAGAATCCAGAGGTACGCAAGGCGATGTTCGCCGCCATGGATTTCTGGTTTGATCTGGGCGTGGACGGCCTGCGCCTTGACGCGGTGCCATACCTGTTTGAACGCGAAGGCACGAACTGTGAGAACCTGCCGGAAACCCACACCGCGCTAAAAGAGCTGCGCAAGCACGTGGATGAAAAATACCAAGGCCGAATGTTGCTGGCGGAAGCCAATCAGTGGCCGGAAGATGCCGTCGCCTATTTTGGAAATGGCGACGAGTGTCACATGGCCTTCCATTTCCCCATCATGCCGCGCCTCTTTATGGCCCTGCGCATGGAAGACCGCCATCCCATTACGGAGATTCTGCGCATCACGCCGCCCATCCCTGAAAGTTGCCAGTGGGCCATGTTCCTGCGCAACCATGACGAACTCACGCTGGAGATGGTGACGGACGAAGAGCGCGATTACATGTATCGCAGCTACGCCCAGGACCGCGGAATGCGTATCAATCTGGGCATTCGCCGGCGGCTTGCGCCATTGCTGGAAAACGATCGCCGCCGCATTGAACTGATGAACGCTCTGCTGCTCTCACTGCCCGGAACCCCAGTCCTTTATTATGGCGACGAAATCGGCATGGGCGACAACATTTATCTGGGTGACCGCAACGGTGTCCGCACGCCCATGCAATGGAGCCCGGATCGCAATGCTGGTTTCTCCCGCGCCAATCCGCAGAAACTTTACCTGCCGGTGAACATCGATCCGGAATATCACTACGAAGCGCTCAATGTTGAGACGCAGAATAACAACTCGCACTCTCTGCTGTGGTGGATGAAGCGGATGATCGCGCAGCGCAAACAGCATCCAGCCTTCGGACGCGGGAAGATGGAAATCCTGTTTCCCTCCAACCGCAAAATATTGGCTTTTGTACGCGAGTTTGAGGACGAGAAGATTCTTGTGGTAGCCAATCTTTCGCGCTTTACTCAATGTGCGGAATTGGACTTGTCCAGACATCGTGAAGCCGTGCCGGTGGAGGTTTTCGGACGCAACCGTTTTCCCGCGATCACTGAACAGCCCTACCTGCTTTCCCTGGGACCGCATGCCTTCCAGTGGTTTCATCTGCATCCAGTTGAACAGAGCCAGGAATCGTTTTCCGTCACAGCGCGAGCAGAAGACATACCTGTGCTTGCAATGGATGCACAGGAACTTTTCAGCACGGCCACGCGCAACAATATTGCGAAACTGCTTCCAATGATCTTGCGCAGGCGATCATGGTTCATCAACAAGCATCGTACGATCCGGCAAGTTAGTATCCATGACGTAATCGCTTTACCGGAAACCACGGCGCATATCCTGCTGATAAACGTTGAATATACTGATGGAGAACCAGAGCAGTTCACCGTTCCGCTTTCTCTGATGGCAGGGGAGCAGGCCGAAACGATTTTGCGGGAAAAGCTTTATACCGTCATGGCAAAGGTAAAAGGCCTGCCTGATCCACAATCCATTCTCTATGGATCGGTCTTTGACCGGCAGTTCAATGACGCATTGTTAAAGGCCATGCTGCGCCGCCGCCGGATCAAGGGAGAAAAAGGAGATCTCGTCGGCACGCATACGCGGGCTTTTCGTGAGGCCTGGGGCCGCGTCCGCTCCAATCTGGAGCCGCAGCCGCAAACGCTGGATGCGCATAAGATCCAGGTAACGTTGGGACAGGATTTTGTTTTCACTATCTATCGTGAAGTAGAACCTGGGCCGAACCCGGACCGCGAAATCGGCGAGTTCCTGACGAACCATACGAGCTTTGCTCATATTGCCCGCACGCTGGGGGCGATCGAATACCGTGTAAAACAGGAAGATGAGAGCGAGGAAGTGACAACGCTCGGGACGCTCACAGCCTTCGTTCGCAACGCAGCAGATGGTTGGACATACACGCTGGACCACCTGGGACTTTTCTTTGAGCGCGCGCTAGCCATTGGAGAAGACGATCCGCGATTGAAGGAACTGACCTCAGGGACTCCCTTTGCCCTGTCCTCTCAACCGGTCCCACGCGTCATCACTGAATTGCTGGGAGGCCATGCTGAGACGGCGGTCCTGTTGGGGCGCTGCACCGCTGAACTGCACGCCGCGCTCGGCAGCCATTCGGAGATGCCGGATTTTGCGCCCGAGCCTTTCACGGAGTTCTATCGTCACAGTCTTTATCATGGATTTCTGGCGCAGATGAATAAGTCGCTTGATGCGCTTCGCCAGCAAGTGGAGCAGTTATCCGGTGCGGCCCATGAGGAAGCGCGGGCCGTGCTGGATCAGCAGGATCCCCTGGGAGAACGCTTCAACGCTCTTCGAGACATGCGCATTTCCGGAATGCGCATGCGCCATCACGGCGACTATCACCTGGCAAACGTGCTTTACAGCGGCAGTAATTTCATTATCAGGAATTTTGACGGAGACTATACAAGGCCCATGAGCGAGCGACGCCTCAAACGGTCGCCTATCAAAGATGTTGCCAGCATGGTCCGCTCATTGCACTACGTATCGCACGCGGTGCTCTTTAATCATGTCCCCGGAATTGTTACTACGCAGGATGATTGGCGGCTGGAACGCTGGGCCAAGGCCTGGTATCAATGGGTAAGTGCGCTGTTCCTGCGGGGATACTTTGAAACCGCCAGGGCCGCTGATTGTTTGCCGCAAACCCAGCCGGAAATCAAGGTCCTGCTTGATGCCTTTACGCTGGAAAAAGGATTGATGGAAGTCGAGTATGAACTTCGGCACCGGCCGGATTGGGTGCGCATCCCTCTTCACGGAATTCTGGAACAACTGCAATGATATTTCCCCGATCAGCCGGCATACTGCTGCATCCCACGTCCTTGCCAGGCGCCTTTGGGATAGGTGAATTGGGAGCGGAGGCTCTGCGTTTTTGCTCCTATCTGCACGATGCAGGCATAAAAATCTGGCAGGTGCTGCCGTTGAATCCAACCGGATACGGCGATTCACCTTATCAATCCCTCTCGGCGTTTGCTGGAAATCCGCTGCTTATCAGTCTGGAGACGCTGGTCGCAGAGGGATGGCTTGATAAGGAAGACTTGCGAGCATTGCCGGAATTTCCCTCAGATCGGGTGGATTTCAGCAAAGTGATTCCGTGGAAATTCAGTTTGCTGCGAAAAGGGGCTTTAAAGTTTTTTGCAACCACAACATCCGCAATCAAAGGTGATTTTGAGAAATTCGTCCAGGAAAACCGGGCATGGCTGGATGACTACGCTCTTTTCATGGCTGCTAAAGACGCGCATCAGGGAAAAGTGTGGACAGACTGGGACGCGGACCTAGCTGCGCGCGATGGTGCAGCTTTGACCAGATGGAGCCAAAAGCTCTCTTCTGAAATCGCTGCGTACAAATTCTGGCAGTTTGAGTTTTTTCGCCAATGGAATGTGGTTCGAGCGAATTGTATGCGCCAGGGAATTCGGATCATGGGCGATATCCCCATTTATGCTGCGCATGATAGCGCCGACGTGTGGGCCCATCCAGAGATGTTCTGGCTGGATGAAAAGGGAAGTCCCCTGAAAGTTTCCGGTGTTCCTCCGGATTACTTCAGCGCCACCGGGCAGCTTTGGGGCAATCCCCTCTACCGTTGGGATGTCATGGAGAAGGATTGTTACCGCTGGTGGATTGAACGCGTGCGCGCCTCGCTCAGGATGTTTGACATGGTGCGGCTCGATCATTTCCGTGGCTTTGAGGCTTATTGGGAAATCCCCGCGGGCGAGCCGACTGCGATGCACGGCAAATGGATCAAAGGTCCAGGCGCTGAACTCTTTAATGTCCTTACGGACAAACTTGGCCCGCTGCCGATAGTCGCCGAGAACCTGGGCGTGATTACGCCGGAAGTGGAAGCCATCCGTAAAAACTTTGGCTATCCTGGGATGGCGATTCTGCAATTTGCTTTCAGCACTGATCCGCAGGCGCCCACTTTTCGTCCGCACAATTATGAGCAGCAACTTGTGGCTTATACCGGCGGGCATGACAATGACACCATGTTCGGATGGTGGCGTTCCGGCGTCGCCAAAAGCACGCGTACTCAAGCTGACGTAAGAAAGGAATATGCCGATGCACAGAATTACTTCGGCGCCAGCGCAGCCCAATTTGACGAAGAAGTAAACTGGATTTTTATTCGAGAAGTCATGAAGTCCGTGGCCAACACAGTTCTTTTCCCCATGCAGGATGTATTGGGGCTTGGCAGTGAAGCCCGGATGAACACCCCTGGCACTCTTGGCGGCAATTGGACGTGGAGGTTATGTCCTGACAGCCTTCGCGAAGCGGACCAGTGCCGATTGATGCTATTCACCGAAATTTACGATCGCTAGACGCCATCTGTTATTGTCTCCAGTCCCATTCGCGATATTCAAGTTTATGATCTTTTCCTTCAACGATAATGGCTGCGGCATAGCCATCGGCGGCAGGAATACTATACATGCTCCATCGCCCTGCTTCATCAGCAGAGGCCTCAACTCGCAGCAGGCTGGGCTTGACTCCCGATCCAAACGCCACCTCAAAACTATCCAACGGCAGTGATAAACCTTGTCCTACCGCTTTGATATAGGCCTCCTTTCGTGTCCAGCAACTGAAAAATGCGGCAGCACGTTCCGTCGTGGGCATCGCCCGCAACCTGGCTACTTCTCCGGGCGCAAAGAAGCGCTGCGCTATTTCACCATCACTGGCAAACTCAGGGTTGATAAATTCAATGTCAACACCAATACAGACGTTGCTCACTACGCCAAGGAGGGCGCGGTCGCGGGAATGCGATAGGTTGAATTTCAATCCAGGCTCGCTCAATCCTCCTGCAAGCTCCGGTTTTCCGTTTGAAGCGTAGGAAAACATGATGTGCTCCGGCGTCACATTCAGATACCCCGCGAGAATCGATCGCATAGCCGCGCGGGCTGCAATGAAGCGGATTCTGTCCCGATCAAAATAGAAACGATCGGCCCGCTGATTTTCATCCTGCGAGAGAAGATTGCGATATGGTTCGATCTGCTCCCTGGGCAAGGCAATTTCGAATTGCCAGACGTGAACCGTGCCTGTAGAAATCTTCTGCGGGCCAACCGAGCTTAAAACCATCTTCAAATTTCCTGTGTGCGCGAAGTCGAAATGGCGGTCAAGACGTCCTTTTGGAATGCAGGCTTGAAACCCGGTTGTGGGTCGCGAATGAAGAAATGATCTCCCTTGACCATTGTGAGTTTGCAATGTGCAGTGGTTTGTTCCTGCCAGGCGCGGCAGCTTGCCTGGGGGACAGATGTGTCATCAATGCCTCCATAGACGGTAATGGGGCAGGAGAGCCGTTCCTCGGGGCTGTATTCATAGGTTTCGACCATCTGAAAATCCGCTCGTAAAACGCCGATAAATAGTTCCATGAGCTCAGGATTATCCAGAATCTCTGTGGGTGTGCCGTTCAGGCGTTTAAGTGCGGCAACAAATTCGTCATGAGGAAGATGGAACGTCTGCGGCTCGGTACGGGGCCACTGGGGAGCGCGATTACCTGAGACAAACAGATGCCGGGGACCATTGCAGCGCCTGCGAGCGAGTTCGCGAGCCACCTCAAAGGCAATTGTGGCCCCCATGCTGTGCCCGTATAAAGCATAGGGAACGCCAATCTCATCGGCAATTCGATCGACAATTGCTTTTGCTAAAGGAGCGACATGAGTAAAAGCTGGCTCGTTCATACGTTTGCCGCGTCCCGGCAAATGCACCAGACACACGTCAACTTGTTCAGGAAACCAACGCTGCCAACTGCGGTAGACCTCTGCGCTTCCTCCAGCATAGGGAAAACAAAAAAGCCTTGGCAATGCTGTCTGGGTTCGCGACAGGTGGTCAAACCATAGGAGATTGGAATTGACTGCCGAACTGCTTGTCCTCATGGCGTTTCTAATTCCTCAAAAAATTAAAAAGTGCCCTACGAATCGTCTGAGCGACACTGTACCAGAGTAGCAAGCAAATATCGCAAGCACGCCTGAGGATTGGCGCAGATGAAAACAGTAATCAGAGCCCCATGGCCTCGGCCACAGTCCATTTGGGAGTTCCTCCCGGCTGGCTGGTAACCAGTGCGCCGATACGATTAGCGAATGTGGCAATTCGCTCCGCGGTCCATCCGGCGCTAATTCCATGAATAAGAGCTGCGGAAAAAGCATCCCCGGCCCCAATAGTATCGGCGACTTTGACTGAAAACCCAGGCGCTTCCAAATATTGGTTGTCCATCAAGAGCGCGCAGCCTTTTGGCCCCAGTGTGATACATACAGCGTCAAGCTGAAAGGCGCTAACGCAGTTTCGGCAGAACTGCTCAAGTGAGTCGCCCTGGAGCCCGCTAATCTCTTTGAGAGCGGAAACTTCCTGCTCATTCAACTTGAGGATGTGAGCGTGCCGGGCAAGTGTGCGAACGAGTTCAGGCGTGAAAGAACCGACGCGAAGATTTATGTCGTAAAAATACCTTGCGGCCGGGGCAGCCGCCATAAGTTGCAGTGTGAGGTCATGCGCGGGAGCGCTCATCTGTTGCAGAGTGCCAAAATAAATCCAGGCGGGCGTGGGATTGACCAATGCATCAAATTCACCCGAGCTGAGAGCAGGGAAGTCATACGCGGCGGGGCGATGAATTGTATAGTGCGGTAATCCCTGTGAATCCAGAGCAACCGTGACAGTTCCGGTAGGCTGATCGGGCACCCGACGTATGAACCGCGCCAACAGTCTGGACTCCGTCATTTTTTCAAGAATCTGTTTCCCGCGCTGATCATTACCAACGGCGCTGACAAAGCAGACTTCATGTCCAAGATTGTGTGCGTGCCATGCAAAGTTGAAGGGCGCACCCCCTAGATGCTCAGAGGAGGGAAGAATATCCCAGAGCACCTCGCCGACGGACACGATTTTCATCCCGAAAGCATACTAGACCATCTTCAGCAGGCGTTCACGGCGTTCCTCCCAATCGTCACTGGAGAAAATGTGTGGCCCAACCTCAATGAGGCGCGGGAGCATGTTAAACACAGAAACAGGCGTCCACAGACTGCCGTTACGAGTATGCAGACCGCGTTTGTTCAGCTCAGATGCCACCAATGTGATGGAGTAATCCTGGACGATCAGTTCCATCATCTGCACCAGTACGCCACGCTCTTGCGGATCTTCTTCCAGGCGGCTGCAGTCGGAGGCAACGCGCAATCCATAGGGGATGTCCTCTACGATAATCGGCTGCTCTGTTTCATCACCTGTAATCTCACGGCGCCACTCCATCGCCACCAATTTCCATCCCGCCTCGGTCTTCTGGCGGACATACTCCAGGTCAACTGAACCCGTCACCACTTCACGAATGCGTTCCACTTTTGCCATTGAGACCTCCATCTCAAAAGAAACATGGGACGAAATACTGCATTGCCGCGTAGTTCGAAATCAGAGTCTTACATATTACGGGCGAGCAAATCGAATGCCACATGGCGAAGCGAAGCGCAAATGATTTGATTGACGTTACTTAGACGCGGAACAACGCCGAACGTGAGAAGCCGTGGCTGATCGCTTTCGAAATGGCGCGTGCGAAAATGAACAGTGCGGTTCGTCCCTGATTGACATCTAATGTCGATAGACGTCTGCTTTTAAATTGATAAAGCGGGCCCGATCAATCCGTTGAAAAGAACCAGAGCAGGCTCGCGGGTAGATCAAGCACCACTTTGTTTCTGGTCGCAGTCAAGGGGGACCATGAAATTCACTCTGGATCCTAACCCGACCAAAGATACGCTGGTCGATCGGCACCACAACCAACGCGGTTCAGACCTGGAGCTGAACCGGCGCCATTTGCTGAAGCTCGGCATCGCAACGGCGGTTGCGGCTTCACTGTCGGGTCGGCAACTTCATGGGCAATCCGCGCCGGAATCCTGCGCGCCACCGATCCCGCACAATCACGGGCTTTCCAATGGCGGACCATGCCCGTATCCGATTCCGTGGCTCGACAAGAACGGCAATCACAATCAAAACCCAGCGCCGAATGTTGAGCTCTCAAACATCTTTCACTTCAAAGGAAAGCTGGCGCGATGCAATGGCTTCCACGGTATGGGCACGGACAATAAAGGCAACCGCTTTGCCTGGGGAAATCCCACCACGGATTACAGCTATATGGCTGGCGAATACTGGGCAGGACGACAGGCTCGACAGGGAATATTCACCCACACCTGACTTACCGTCTTCAAGGGGCCGGCGGTCCCTGCGAACCAGTTCCACGACTTTCATCCGCCCATTTCGCCTGAAGGACTATATTGGGTAACGCCTGTGCCGGCAGACGGGCTTACGTTCAGTCAGGACGGAACAACAACCACGCTGCAGATGACCAACGTGCCCATCATTGACCAGCCGCGCTGGCCGGCCATGGATGCCGAAACAACGCCGGCATTTATGGATTTCAAGCTGGTTTTCAAGGCCACCACGGAGCCGGTGAAGTATGAAGACCCGTTGCGCCAATTCCGATTCGAGGGCTTCAAGGCGAATGCGCAACTGGAAGCCACGCTTCGAGTCCCATCGATTGATTTCGCATTCAAGACCGATCCGCTCGACAAGTCAACGTGCGACTTTGCCGTGATGGGCACGGAAGTGAACGGAAAATATTACGAGCCACCGAAGAGTTAAGGCTAGCCGCGGATGGGTCGCAGTGGCGATCCATCCGCGCAGCAACGCCCGATCATCCTTCTACATACTCGCCGAAATCAGGCTGATCCCTCGCCCGCCTGTGTCATGCGGTACGCAGGGCTCGAAAAGGCGACACGGTGCTTGCCGGCAGCCATCTTACTAACTGAATACCGAGGAGAGAGATGATTCGCAAATTGAAGTCTGGCGAATACCGTTTGTATTCGCGCAAGAAAAACCCGAAGACCGGCAAGCACCGCAACCTCGGGACCTTTTCAACCATGGAAAAGGCCAAGGCCCATGAGCGGGCGGTGCAATACTTTCAACGCCATTAGAGGAGACAACATGCCGAGCGAGAAACAAAGAAACGCGGCACGCAAGAACATCAAAAAGGCTGCAAGTGCGGCAAGAAAGAAACGCACGATCGCACACTTGCCTAAGTCGACCAGGACTGCGCTTGGGAAGCAGGCAGCCAAGGTTGCGAAAGAGAAACGCCAAAAGAAGGCTGCGTAGGATCGGACTGAATACAGATCAGGGCTGCTGGAAAGACGCCATCGTAAATGGGCCGGGCACTGGGCTGAAGATGACCGTGGCATTCGTGCGATCAAAGAATACTGACCGGAACGGAGCTGCCGGAAGCAATCCATCCTGATGGTCGGATGGTTTTTGGAGATCGTTGTGCAGGACCACGACTTGCGTTTCCGGCAGGTAAGAGCCGGCAATGGATACGTCGTGCAGGAGAATGGTGGATGCCCGGTGATCCGCCAGGTTGGTCGCAACTTCCATCAGGCAATTGGCTTTTTCGCATGATCGTGCCGACGCCGCTATGCGGTCCTGGAATACCAGGAACTGCGCAATGCCGGAGTCGAGCGCCAGCTTCCAGCTTCCGGTGGGAGAAGCCTCAGATCCAACCTTAATCAGCAATCGTGACTCATTGATTTCCACGGGGACACGCAGTCCCGTGGGCGCTTGTGAAGATTCAGGGAAAGGATAAAGTTCCAGCGTGCGATGTTCATAGTCGAGGCGGAAAGAGAACTGGAGTAGAAAATTCATGCCCAGCACGCCCCGAATCTTATGGTCCAAAGCAGTGAGTTGCGGAAGCGGCACGGCCAATGCTTCCTGGTTTGAAACGGATGCAGGCCCCACACGGAGTGTTTGGAAATAATAACGAGGCACATCTGCGGCGCTAGCGAGGCTCGCTAATGTGAGCCTGTCTTTGGGCTGCAAGGCCAGGTCCGTGGCGAGTTGCGGATCAATCAACGTGGTGTTGGTGCCAGTATCAATCAAAAAATCAAAGGGCCCGCGATCATTAATGGAAACGCTCACCACCATTAAGTAACCAGCGATCACTCGGACGCGAAGATGAGTATTGGCGCTTGATTCCTGAGAATGGGGCGCCGCGAACACAGATGCGGCCCAGCAACAGAACAGCAGAATGAATGCGAGTTTTTTTGCCGAACGCGCCATTCGTCTTCCTTTGGGGCCCTAGGTCGGCCCCGAGGGAAGCCGTTACAAAACTAATCGTGAACGCGATTGAGTTCGTGAGGAAGATAACTTTTGGTCGCAGCACTTGTGGGAGCGGGTAACGGGTGGATGAAATCAGATCAGTTGCAAAGCGGCGAACCCTTAAGTCCGAACAAGAATGACGATGTAGATGACACGCATGAATATTGACGTTTTCGACGCACGACCGTTCTGAGGAACGGCCACGCACACCGCGTATTGACTACTCTGATTACGTTACTTTGCGACAACAGCTCCACGGGACGTTTGTCACCCTGGGAGTGATCACGATCACTGCGGTTTAGAGCGCTGGGCGCGAACAACGGCAGCTAAAAGAGCAACGCGTGGTAGAATCACGCGGCCTTTACGCTCATGTCCACTGAACTCAGACGCTCCATGGGGCTTATCGCTGCCACGTCAATGGTGGTGGGAATCATTGTGGGCGCGTCCATTTTTGTGCAACCCGCAGAAGTAACCCGGCTGGTGCCAAACCGAAGCGGCGTAATTTTGGCCTGGCTGGTTTCAGGCGTGCTTACGCTATGTGCGGCGCTGGTGTGCGCGGAACTGGCGCGTATCTTCCCTGACACTGGGGGCGTGTATATCTTCCTGAAGCACATCTATTCTCCTGCCCTGGGATTTCTCTGGGGATGGACGATGTTCTTTGTTATGCATGCAGGAATCCTGGCGGCGATTGCGGTCGTGCTGGCGCGCTATGTGGGATATTTCTTCGGTTTCGGCGACATGGGTGTTCATCTGCTGGCAATGGCCGCGATTCTGCTGGTTTCCTTTATCCAATATCTTGGCGTGAAACCGGGCAGCGCCGTGCAGGTGATTCTTACCGCGGCCAAGATCTGCGCAGTCGCGTTGCTATGTGCGTTGATTTTTATACTGGGGAGAGCAGCGCACCATGACGTAATCGCATCCGCCGACCAGTCGGTACATCTGGCCTCTTTTGGTCTCGCGGTAGCTGCGGGACTCTTCGCCTTCGGTGGCTGGCACATGGTCTCATATTCGGCGGGTGAAACGCGGAATCCAGAGCGCACCATTCCGCGCGCCTTGATCTTTGGCGTCTTGATAGTGACGGCCTGCTACACGCTCTTAAACGCCGCGTATCTTTACGTAATGCCGCTTAGTTCCGTGGCCACTTCCACGCGCGTTGCCGCTGAGGCCATGGAGCGCGTTCTGGGTCCTGTGGGCGGCAAGGCAATCACGGTGGTGATTATTGTGTCGGCGCTCGGGTCGTTGAATGGGATTGCGCTGGCGGGACCGCGAGTCTATTACGCCATGGCGCAAGACGGCCTGGCTTTTCGATGGATGGCGGCGCTCCATCCCAAACGCCAGACTCCCTATCTTGCGATTGCCGCGCAGGCCGTGTGGAGCTGCGTTCTGGCGGCCACAGTTTCTTATCGCGCGCTTTTTAGCCGAGTGATTTATACCGAATGGCTATTTTTTGCGCTGCTGGCCGCCGGCATTTTTGTTTTACACCGGCGCGGCCAGTACACGCCAAAATTTCTTGCTTTTG
>JBAVUZ010000556.1:0-3368 GCA_049697035.1 Candidatus Angelobacter sp.
GAGATCGCCTTTTGTCGATTCCGTCGACCTGTGGGGAGTATAGCGAGAGTGTCTGCCTGGGATGTAAAGGATTTTCTTTACCAGCATAAAAAGAGTAGCGCTGAAGTGAATAAAACACGAATCATAGGATCGCATGGAACCGCGCTCAAATATCGATCAAGCCATTAATTTTAAATGACTTATACTACAACTTCCCCAAGCCAATCAGGGCCGTCAGTAGACATGAAGCTGTAGATTAGCCAGTCCTAATAAACCTTGAAATAAGATCTGAAATCAAACAAAATTCTTAGACTTATTAATAAATTCTTGGCGCTCTGAGGGGAGTACTTGGCGAGTGAAGGCTGGACTTACTTGCCGCTGGTACCGCTGGTGCTTGTGGTGCTCGTTCCGCTGCTGCTGACAACGTTCATGAGCGACTGATAGAGATCGATGCGACCATAGCCCATGTCACTAATCTGCTTGGTCTTCGAGAGCGCATTGGTGATATCGCCCGGTTTGCTCGCAGGGCGTGCTTGCAATACCAGCGCTGCTGCGCCGGCTACCATCGGAGTGCTAAAAGATGTGCCCCATCCCGCCGCATAGTTGCCGCCAGGATATGTTGTGATGACCCCTTCTCCAGGAGCGGCAAATGTAACCACACCGGAACCATAGTTGGAGAATGCGCTCCTAAGATCAGCGCTCGTGCTGGACCCGACTCCCTGGACTCCACCGTAGCTGGCGGGATAAACCAGGGTTTTCAAGCCGTCGTTGCCGGATGAGGCAATCATGATCACATTCTTGCTGAGCGCGTACTGCACAGCAGCCTGCAATCCTGGCGATGACTGTCCCATGCTGAAACTCATACTGATCACGTTGGCGCCGTTGTCCGCGCCGTAATAAATGGCCCGGATGATGTCAGAAAGATTTGAAGAACCATCGGCGCGGAAAGCTTTGAGCGGCATGATCTTGGCCGTTGGGGCCACCAGATGCACGATTCCCGCTGTCATGGTGCCATGGCCGAACTCAGCCAGCGAGCTATCGAGAATCGAGGTTGTAGACTGGTCCAGAATCGAAGTCGTGGACTGGGTCAGGATCGCCGTCGCCGAATTAAGAACCAGGAGGTTTTGCGCATCCAGGATACTGGTGGTGGATTGCTGCAACTGGGCGGCGACTGTGGGATCAAGGTCCGCCAGTTCAGAGGCGCCCAAGGTATCACGCGTAAAGTCATAGCCGGGAACCAGCGCGCCAGACAGAGCGGGATGGTTCAAATCCGCGCCCGTATCGATAATTGCCACGGTGCCGAAGCCAGTGAGCTTTGTAGCTGTGCGGGCATCACCCAGGCGAATGATACTTGTTGCGGTCTGCGTGCTGTAATTGCTGGGAACTGTGCTGCCGAAGAAGGGAACCAGTGTGCGCCCAGGCAGCGTATCAAGAATGCTGGTAGTGGATTGAGTCAACGTGGGCTGTGTAAGTCCGGTCAATTCCGGCAACACCGCGCGTTGCTCCGGCTCAAAACCAACTACCATGAGATCAGATTGAACTTCGGCTTCAGTGCCGGCAACATCGGCGGATGCCGACGTCACCAGCATCACGCAATTCGTGCCGTCATAAAGGTCTTTTACGATCGTGAGACCATGCTGGTTGACCACGCTCTGCACGTTGCTGGGGGACGCAGTGAGAATGTAGCCTGTCTGCGCAGTCAGCGGCAGACCAAGCGCCAGACACACTAATAAAAGTTGAAGAAATTTCCTCATTGTCCTTGTCCCAGATCCAATGCAATGTTTTTTAAAGCGGTTCCCTACAGTTGGGGCGTCTTGCCTAACTGTACTTCCAGTTCCTGGCCCCTGGACTCAAGCGGTACCAGCAAGCGGAGATCGCTCTCCGGAACGTACTCAAGCTGGAATTCACCAAAGGTATTGCTGATCGAGCGGGTAACCTCACGATTTCCTGCTACGAGAATTACGGGGAGGTTGGCCAGCATTTCGTCCGGCGTTTTCTGGTTGGCAATCTGGCCAACCAGCACCATGCTGGCAGATCCTTTTTCGTGCTCAAATCGAAGATCGACGGAATAGTCGCCGGCATGGAAAAGCACCTGGCGATTGATCTGATGGGTTCCGCGTACGCCAACCGGCTGCGGATCATTCACGCTGTCATAAACCAGGGTTGCCCACAGACGCTGCAAGGCAGACCGGCGGGGCGCTTTGGCCATGCCGATCATTGCCTTCACCTGCTGCTCCGCGGCCCGAGGAATCTGATACGATGCTTCGCGCGAGCACACCGCCGCGAACTTGGACAACAAACTTTTGACTCTCTCGCACTTGGAGCAGCCACCTTGTAGATGGGCCTGCATCAGCTTGTTCTGATCGCTGGAAACAGTGTTCCTCACGTAATCAGCCCACTCTGTGATATCGAAATGGCGAACAGCTTCGGTCATAAGGTGACTTTTCCCCGTCTTGATATCAAGGGGGAACACGGCTTCCGGGTCCATGTTCCCCTTTTTAGCAGTCGACGGATGAGCCTGCTTCTAAGCATAAGAGTGGAGCATAGGGCCAAAAATATAGGCAGAGTACAATTTTTATTGCTCATGAGAATTTCCCCACCAGGGCAAAGGCCGCCCAATAGTAGGGATGGCGGTGTTTTTCCTTCAATTTTAAGACCGCGCTTCGTAGTGCATTCGCTTTATGGGAAGTGGCACGGTATCCCTCATAGAAATCCCGCATAAATTCGGCGGTACTTTGATCATGGACCTCCCACAGGCTCACCATTAACGTCTGTGCGCCGGCATATAACAAGCCCCGCACTAGGCCAATCAGTTCGTCGCCGCCGATCACCACGTTCATTCCAGTCCCGCAACCGCTCAAGGTAACCAACTCGGCATCAAACTGTAATTGATATAGATCAAATAGACTTAGCAAGGAATTACCCAGCCGGATGGAGGAGAACATCGGGTTGTCCTGGCGAAAATATCCGTGAGTGGCAATATGGATGAACCGGCTGCTGGGCCCGTGGAGGCGTAACTGCTCCTCGGTAGCCTGCTCTCCCATAAAAAGCCGCGCGTCTCCCATCGCCGATGCCACAAAATGGGCCTCTTCTTCGATAAAGGGCGCCCGTACGTCTGGGACCGCCAACACCAAAGTTTCCGTATTCCCGGCAGGTAACGGCTTTGCCTGACAAACAGCAAAAATGCTGCTGCTGGGCGCATAAGAGACGGAAAAATCGTCGATGATGTATCTCTTTCCGTCAGATAACGCGTGAAATGGCAAATAATGCAAAAACGCGTGCGGGACAATAATCAGGTGCTCAGCCGTAAGCTGGTTGCGGATTGGTGCAATCAAGAGCGCATACAGTTCTTCCAGATGCGCCTGCGTGGCTTCCAGCAGGGCCTTTTC
>JBAVUZ010000557.1:0-1723 GCA_049697035.1 Candidatus Angelobacter sp.
ACTGAGTTAGCCGACATGAACTCTCTTTCCAAAAATCCGCGTCTATCCGCGAAAATCCGCGGTAAATGTTTTTCTGAACTATCCCCGCACCGCCGCGACGTTGGTCCGCGCCAACTCCGCCGCCACGCCACCGATCCTCTCCAGCGCCGTCCTGACTTTTTCTGGCTCATATCCCACGGTGACACGCAGATGATTTTCTGTTCCCAGATATCCGCCCGGGGCCACCAGCACAGAAGCTTTCCGGCGGATGTGGTCGGCCAACTCCGCTGACGGCATATCAAAGTTGTAGCCGACGAACGCAATTGACGTCGCGATGGCATCGCTCACGCTGAATCGCCCGTCCTGCTCGCCCACCCAGCGTTCCAGAACGGCATGTCCTTCCCGCGAAAGCTTACGCTGTCGATCGAGCAGCATCTTCCGTTTTGTTGGTTGCAGCGCAATCTCCGCCAGCTTCATGCTCGGCCCGGAAGCAGCGATCACCGCGTATTCATGCCGACGCCACAGTTCTTCAATCATCTCCGGCGAAGCCACCGCCCAACCGATTCGAAGCCCGGCCAGGCCATACGCTTTGGACATACTGTTGACGCAGATCACCCGTTCATACATTCCCCAGAAACTCGATGTTTCGCCACCGGCAAGCTCTGTGCCGCGGTACACCTCGTCCGCGTGCAACCACGCTCCGGTCTTCCGGCAGATGCTCACGATTCGCTGCATCTCTTCACGCGAAAGAATGCTGCCGGTCGGATTGTTCGGATTCACAATGGAAATCAGTTTGGTCTTTGGCGTGGCCAGCGACTCCAGTTCATCCACGTCCAGCCGCCAGTTATTTTTCTGGCGAAGCTGTGTTTCTTTCACGCGGCAGCCGGCGTTTTTCGCCAGTCCCCACACCTGCCGATAGCCGGGTGAAATGACGATGACTTCGTCTCCGGCTTCCAGCAGCGTGCTGCATACCATCCAGTTGGCCTGCGCCGCTCCCACCGTCACCAGCACGTTTGCCGCCGACGCATTGGGATACAGCGCCGCAATGCGCTCGCGCAGCAACCCCGTTCCGTTTACCTCAGGATAGTAAAGCGGCAACTCCAGCAGCGGTTGCGGATCTTCGCCGGCCAGCAGGTCGCTTACGTTGGCGCACTTTACTGAGCTATCCGCCAGGTTGATCTCCACCGTGCGCTCAAATTGCGATTGAAAATATTCCAGATCGAAGTTTTGAAAATTCATACAAAATCCTGCGAGCCTGATTTTTTAGCTTGTTGACGGACCGCGTGCCGCCTCAGCGTCCCTCTGCTTCTTCCAGTAAAGATAAAATGGTACTCCCAGCAGGACGATCGCCGTCCCCACCAGCGTCTCTTTTTTCTTTTCCACCGCCGCATTGAGAGCCCACAGGCTGCCCAGCACCACGTAAATCGCGGGCAGCCAGGGATATCCGGTACATCGGTAAGGGCGCGGCACGTCCGGCTTCGTCGATCGAAGCACGAACAGCCCCACGACGGTCAGCACATAGCTGAGGACCATCATGAACATCACGTAGGTAAAAAGCTCGTCGTATTTGCCGCTCAGCGTGAGCACTCCGGCCCAGATTCCTTGCAGCACCAGGCTCATCACTGGCGTGTGCCAGCGCGGATGCACCCGCGCCAGCGCATGAAAAAAGATTCCGTCCTCCGCCATGGCGTAATAGACGCGCGCTCCGCTCATCAGGCACGGCGCCATCGCGCCAAAGCAGGAA
>JBAVUZ010000558.1:0-2796 GCA_049697035.1 Candidatus Angelobacter sp.
CGTCAGCGCGGGTGGTGCTCATGTCTACCGACGAATCGCCTGAGCTGCGCAAAGCTTGCGAAGCGGCGGGTGCGTTTGATTTTGTCCACAAAGAAAACTTTCGGCAAGAGTTCGGCACGGTAATGCAGCGCTTTTGCGCTGATTCATAAGCAGCATTCTTCAGCAGTAATCAAGGCTTTATTCGTACATTTACAAAGAGCATTTTCACGGAGAACAACAAATGAGAACAACCCTCTTGAAAGTAACAATCGCAGTCCTGGCCCTGGCAAGCGTTTTTGCCATGGCGCAACACGGCAATCCGCCCGACCCGGCAAAGATGGCGCAGCGGCATCTGGATTTCCTGACCAAGCAGCTGTCACTGACCACGCAACAGCAGCAGCAGGCGAGTACGATCTTCAGTGAAGCGGCAAACAACGCCAAAGCAAACCACGACCAGATGCGGACGGCGCATGACAGCCTGAAAGCGGCAATCCAGAAGAATGATAGTGCCGGGATAGAGCAGGCGGCCAACACAATCGGCAACCTCACCACGCAGATGATTACGGCACATGCCAAGGCGCAAGCTGCGTTTTATCAGACCCTCACGCCCGACCAGCAGGCCAAGATGAATGATCTTGAAAGCAAACATCATGGCATGGGTATGCGTGGGCACGGCTGGGGTCACGGTGGGCCCGATGGCCCCGGTGGTCCGCCCCCAGGAGCTTCTTTCTAAGTTGGCGCGGCGCGACGAAGGACAGGATGGCCTGAGATTTTCCTGGTTTTTTACGGGCGTCCTGTCCTTATCTGCCTGACATAGTTGCAGATACACCTTTAAATCCGGCCCCAAGCTGTTCTTTACAAGAACTTTACAAACCCTTGTCGGCTTGTTTACCCCGGCCGTCTCAAACTCTGATTAATCTTTACGTTATGGAATTTTTTGGACGAGGTGTCGTATGTCTCTGGGATCGTTAGCAATCCGTACGCAAACGGTTGAAACAGTTCCTCTGGCCCCAGTTAGGAAAAGGACGCTGGTGGTTGATGACTCGGAGACAATTCTGCACGCGATTTGCTCGCTCCTGGAGCATCATGAGGTGGTGGAAGTGGCTGGGCGGGCAGAGAGCGGCACACAGGCAGTGGATGCCGTGCTTGAGCTAAAGCCAGACCTGGTCGTGATGGACGCGGACATGCCGGGGATGAGCGGATTGAGAACGGCGTTGTTGCTCTCCCAGATGGCCCCTGGAACCGAGGTCGTCCTGATGTCCATGGACACGAGCCCGCGGTTTCGCGCGGCCTGCGCCGGATGCGGAGCCAGGGCGGTGATATACAAGCCCAGGTTTCTGCGCGAACTCAGCGCGTTGCTGGAGCGGCCTTTGCGGCCCAGCGCGCGAGCAGAGGCAATCGAGCAGCCGGAATGAGGCAGACATATAATCTAATGAGGCGAGAAATCGGCACGGAATATCAGGCGTGCGATGCCAATCGCCATCAAGTCTAAGTAAATGAATAAAGCACAGGCCAGAGAACGTCTTCTGCGATGGGTGGCGATACCCGCCATGGCAGCGGTGTTGGTGGGGCTGGCCGTATTGCAATATCGGTGGAGCGGGCAGGTGAGCGACGCCACACGGTCGCAGATGCTCGCCAACCTGCACACTTCTCTAATGAGTTTCCGGCAGGATTTTGGCCGGGAACTGGGCGTGACGGCGAATGAGATCAGGACCATTGCGGACATTTCCAGCACGAATCCCACGGAACTGAACGAGCAATTTCATCGCTTGCAGCAGACGGCGGCGCATCCAAACCTGGTTTCACATATCTATCTCTGGGCTGATCCAACGCACCAGCAACCGTTGCGGTTTGATCCGGCCAATGGCCAGTTTGAGCGGACTGCATGGCCGGCGGAATTTGATCCGATGGAACAACGGTTGTTGGAGATCACTACGGCGCACCATCTGCCAGCCGGAGGGGCTGAAGGACATGAGCGCGTGCGCCACTCTGAGTTTGCGCCGCGACGAAACTTTGATGGACGCCCGCGGCAAGGCGTCGGCAGAGGAACTGGAATGCGCGGGCACATGCAGGAGATGATGATGCCCTGGGCCATCGACCAAGCGATACCGGCCGTCGCGTATCCCATCCGGCGGCACATGTCTTTGGACGGACCTGTGAACAGGGAAGATGTTACGTGGCTGATCATCCAATTGAACCCAAACGTGCTGCAAAAAGAAATTTTTCCGGAGCTGACGCAGAAGTTCTTTGGCAGCGCATCGGGAATGGATTATTACGTTGCGGTTAAAGCGGCTGGCAATGATGGCGAGCACGTGGTGTACTCGTCCGGGCCTGGATCGGTTGAAGAGAAGGACCGTCCTCCGGATGCAGCTCTAAATCTGGTGGGGCCTCCGTTTGGACATGCGGGGCCACCGGAGGCGGGCATGGAATTTTTTGGGCCTGCGCGGTCTCGCGCCGATCGCACGCAGCCAAGCGATGAGCAGCACATGGCGGCGCTGGAGCGGCTGCCAAGATTCGATCCATTTCATTACACTGAAAGCCAGGGCATGTGGCAGGTAACGGCCACACATAAAAGCGGATCAGTGGAAGCGGCCGTGGGCGCATTGCGGAGGCGCAACCTGATGGCAAGCTTTGGCGTGCTGGGTGTTCTGGCCATTACCATGGGCCTAGTTGTGGTGGCAAGCCAACGGGCGCGCAGGCTGGCTAGATTGCAGATGGATTTTGTCGCAGGTGTCTCGCATGAGTTGCGAACACCGCTGGCGGTGATCTCATCGGCAGCGGAAAACATTGCCCATGGCGTGGTGGAAGATAAGCAGC
>JBAVUZ010000559.1:0-3836 GCA_049697035.1 Candidatus Angelobacter sp.
TGCCTCGTGGATGTGAGCAATTTTCGACATACCGAAATAGAGCATCCCATTTACGACTACGTCGATATTACCGATAATACCTTGAAGTTCAACCTGCCCAAGTTCTGCTAATCTTTTGTCCAGCTCACCTACAAGCAAGTCAGATTTGATCAATGTCTCCACGGAAACTTTGTCGATGTTGATTTCGGCGGCCCGACCAGTATCAATGCTTCTTTTGACTTGTTCGCTGTAGAGCTGGAGATCATCACGCAACCGCGAAAATTCCGAATCAGCCAATTCCAGCAGGCCCGCTAGTCGTGAGAATCGTCGCTTCACAGGTGCTGGTACAACTGATTTTGCTTTATACCCTAGATCATGCTCGATTTCAGCCCATGCGTGTTGCAGTATTGAACGAATTTGAATTTCACAGATTAAACCCTCAAATTGCCTATATTCAATTAGACGGCATCTATCACCTCTGATCTTGCTGATGTAATGCAAAGAAAGGTAGCCGAAACGATCAGGATCCAGAATCTTACGCTTATCAATTGAGTTATCCCTATCAATGGAGAATTCTCTCTCAATGACAGTACCAACCTTATCTACCTCATCCTCAAAATGAGTGATGATTCGGACGCCTACGACGTCGGTTATAGCATCTAGCGACCGATATTCTTTGTTTTCGCGTTGGATTTTCTCTTCTAGCTTGATACGCTCTTTGACTCTTGAAGTTACCGAGTGCACACGCAAATTCTCGGAGGTGAGAATCTGTCTCGTAAGACTTTGACACGTCTCGGAAAACCGAATCAATAAAGCCTCTCTTTTGTCAAACTCCTCGAGAATCTGTCTTATTATTGTTTGATCTTCCATATCTTAAGAACACAATGTGTGTGCGTTATCTTATCCATTTTCGCGGAACTAATCCAACTCCCTCAACGTGCCTGTGCGAAAACACCCAAGGCTCCCTACCAGCGGCAGCGCTGGCCGACCTGACGCTGGCAATTGCCAGCATCAATGCCTGGAACCGGCTGGCGATTGCAGCCAGAAGCGTGCCTGGCAAGTATCAACCGCTCCGCAGCCACGAACTGCACAAGAGCGCCTAAAGAAAATTGAGCCATAGCGCGGGACCTTTCACGAATTCCGCTGGAGCGAGATCTGCTTCGTATCAGGGCCCGGGCTTTAGCCGGGCCGGAAGAAGTCCCGTAGTAAAATTCCGGCTTTAGCCGCTGCCTATGGTAAAGCTCACCCGAAAATCCGACCGGCGTAATATCGTCGCGGGCCGGCGGACGTTTTTTGCCGGTTCTAAGACCTACATGGACCGACCGTTTTTTCAGGTGAAGAACGAAGCCGAGCTTTTTATCGACGTGCTGAGGACAAACACCCTGGCCGGCAAGTTCAAGCTGCACGAGTTCGTGGTGATGCCAGACCACTTCCACGTGCTCCTGACTGTTGACGGCAATACGAGCATTGAACGCACGGCTCAACTCATCAAAGGCGGGTATTCATTCCGACGGAACAAAGAGCTAGGGTTGGCAGGAGAGATCTGGCCGCCGGGGTTCTCCGAAGTCCGGGTACTGGATCGAAAGAGTTACCTGGCGCATAAGAAGTATATCGATGAGAACCCGGTGAAAGCGGGCTTGGCAAAGAGCGCGGAAGAGTATCCGTATTGCTCCGCGTATTTCAGGAAAAAGAAAAAGGCCAGCGGCTAAAGCCGGTCCCTTTTTAGCATCTTTACGGCCCGGCTAAAGCCCGGGCCCTGATACGAACCTGGATTGCCAGCGATCAGCGCTCAGCAAAGAAACCGCACCTGCGGCGGTCGCGTTGTGCCACACGGGTAACGTCGTTCCGGCGATATCGAGATTGAGGCGCAGATTATCGTTGCGATAGGGTTCCTTCCCCTTCGGCTTCGCTCAGGGCCGGGATTTCAGAAAGACATTCCAAGTCCCTTAAACTCTCGTTGCGATAGGGCTCCCTCGCGAAGCTCGGGATGTGAAAGCTAATCCAACTCCCTCAACCCTTCCTTATTCACATAGACGGCCAGGCTTCCTCCGATGGCGAGCGAGCACATGCCGGCGATGACATGAGGCGCATAAAAGAGATGCGACAACGATCCGGCGACGAGGCAGCCGATGGGAGGAAGACCAAGAAACGCGGTGGAATAGATGCTCATCACGCGTCCGCGCATGTGATCTTCTGCAAGGTGCTGCAGCAGGGAGTTAATGGTCGCAACGGAGATGATCATGCAATAGCCCGCGACGGCGAGCAGCAGTCCGGAAAGATAGAAGTTGCGCGAGAAGGTGAAAGCAATGATGGCGGCATAGAATCCGGCGGAAGCGCGGACAACGAAGCGCCCTCGGCGGCGAAGGTGCATGAGCCACGCGATGGTGATAGCGCCGAGAAACGCGCCCGCGCCGGAGCAGGCCATGAGGATGCCGAGGCCGGGCTCGCCGGTGCCAAGGACGTCACGGGCGAAGTAAGGAACAAAAGTGAGATAAGGAATGGCCAGCAGGCTGCCGATGGCGACCAGCAGAATGAGAGACGACATGGCTGAATGCCTGAAGGCGTAAGCGAAGCCCTGCTTCAGTTTTTGCCAGAGATGGCCTTCTGAATGAGCGGCTGGCTCGATATATCGAATGCGCGTAAGCGCGACCAGCACGGCTAGAAAGCTCAAACCGTTGAGAAAGAAATTTCCGGCCACGCCGAAGAGTGCCATGGCAAAGCCGCCGAGCGTTGGGCCAAGCACGCGCGACATATTGAACTGCGCGGAGTTAAGCGCGATGGCGTTGGTGAGGTCTTCACGCGGGACAAGCTGCGGCACCAGCGCCTGATAGGTGGGCGTATTGAGCGACATGGCGATGCCGGTGCCGAGCGCGAGAAAAATAATCTCATTCACATTGATGATTTTGAACCAGGCCAGCGCGGCCATGATGAAAGCAAACACCATCATGGCGGACTGCGTAATCATGAGCATTTTGCGTTTGTTGACGTGGTCAGCAATGACGCCGCCGATGAGTGCAAACAGCAGAATGGGAAACGACGCGGCGAAGCCCACCACTCCGAGCCAGAAAGCGGAGTTGGTAAGTTGCAGAACGAGCCAGCCCTGGGCGATATTCTGCATCCAGGTGCCGATGTTGGAGAGGAAGTTGCCGGTCCAGAAGAGGCGGAAGTCGCGGTGACGCAGGGCGCGGGCGAGGCGCGGAATTTCAATGACCGTGGTTTCAGCCGCGTCAGTAACGGCCGCGTCTGTCACAGCCCCCAGGGCCAGGCCATCGACGGCGTCAGCGCGCGGAAGCGCAGGCGCGTCGGCTGTTAGTTCGCTGGCGGTTAGTTCATCGACAGTTACTTGGCCGATGGCATCAGCGGTCGTTGATTCGGCGGTCATTGTTCCGCCGATCGTTGAATCGCCGATCTTTGTTTTGACGATCGTGGATTCACAGACCGGACCAGCGACCGGGGGAGCTGTGCCGCCGCCATTTATTTCCGCGTTCGTACTCAAAATTCCCATGACCGTGTTGGTGGCGATTCGAATGAATGCCGCTTTATAGTGTAAGCTTTTTTGTTTCCACTTAAGGCAGTACGTTAGTGCACAAACCTTGGGTGGAACCAACCAGGAGTACCGAATTGAAACGCGCCAAACTCATCGTCGTCGTTATATCCATCTTTGTACTTTCCAGTTTTGCACTGCAGAACAGTTCAGGCCAGAAAGCGCCCGCGGTCGTTTCCGCAAAAGGCGCGTCCGCGCAAAGTGCGCGCTCACAAAGCGCGGCTCCTCAAGCTGGCCCCACGCAAGGCACGGCTTCTGCGCAGGGCGCAGCTTCGCAAGCGGCCCCCACGCAAATATTTGGCTTCAGGGATTT
>JBAVUZ010000560.1:0-4782 GCA_049697035.1 Candidatus Angelobacter sp.
GGCACATCCTGACTGGCATCAGGCACTCAAAGACACGTTTGTTCCCGTGATCAACAATCATGCGGATTACATTCTGCTGGTGGTGGGCCTGGTGGGAACAACGATTACGCCGTGGATGCAGTTTTACCTGCAAGCCTCAATCGTGGAAAAAGGCATTGGCAAGCGCCAATATGCGCTTTCCCGTTGGGACGTGGTGCTGGGCTGCATTGTGACTGACGTGATTGCTTTTTTCATTGTGGTGGCCTGCGCGGCTACGCTCTACGTGCATGGCAACCACAACATTACTGATGCGTCTGAAGCCGCTCAGGCGCTCGGGCCTCTCGCCGGGCATTGGGCGAAACTTTTGTTCGCCGTGGGACTAGTCAACGCCGCTATGCTTTCGGCTGCCATTCTGCCGCTGGCCACGGCTTACAATATTTGCGAAGGGCTGGGTGTTGAGTCCGGCGTGAACAAAAAGTTTTCTGAAGCGCCCACGTTTTACTGGATCTACACTTTTCTGATTCTCGGGGGCGCAAGCTTCGTCCTGATCCCTCATTTGCCACTGATCAAGCTCATTCTTTTCTCCCAGGTAGCCAATGGCGTCCTTCTGCCCTTTGTGCTCATTTTCATGTTGAAACTGGTGAACAAGACTGATCTGATGGGCAACTATAAAAACTCAAAGCTGCAAAACGTGATTGCCTGGAGCACCAGCGCCATCATGATCGGCTTGACCATTGCACTCATTTGGACGCAGATCACCGGCGGCAGCTAAAGCAGTTTGCCCGCGCTGATGTCTTTTACTAACCGAACGTCGGCTTCAAGAAAGTCATAGGTCGGCAGCTCTTTGCGATCGACCCAGCGCACGTCGTGAAAGATGCGGTTCTCAATCTCATTCTTGAACTGATCAACGCGGTAAAAATAAAGTTCCAGCGACGCACCGCTGGCATAGGTGTGCTGGATTGCGGCGATCTTGCGTCCGATCACGGCGTCAATTCCCAATTCTTCGTCCAGTTCGCGATGCAGCGCGTCTTTCAAATCTTCATCGCGCTCCACCTTGCCGCCGGGAAACTCCCACTTAAGCGGCAACGCCTGATCCTCAGTCCGCTGGCAGATCAGGATTTTATTTTCCTGGATGATGATCGCTGCTACCACCTGTTTCATTCTTTTCTGCCACCTTCTATTAAAACCTTTGAAACGGAGGAATAGAGGAAGCGGAGGGAAAACGAGGACCTTCATGAAAGATCCGATTCTTCGTTTCTTTGTTTCCTCCTTTCCTCATTTCCTCCGTGTTTCAACGGTGTTTTCTTCTATTTGTCTCAAGCCCTTCGGCTCATCAAAAATTTCCGGATGAATCGCTGCCGCCAGCGCGTGCAGTCCTTGAATCAGCGTGCTGGCCGGCGTGTTCAGGAACTCGTCATTGATGCAATACACACACCCGTTTTTTGCCGCCTTGGTCTGCTCCCATCCACGCCTGGGGATGATCTTCTCCAGCGGCACGCGATCGCCAGCGCCGCACCATGCGGCAATGATCACATCTGGATCAGCGGCTACCACTTCTTCTTCCGTCGTATGTGTTCCCGGATGGCCAAAAAATCGCCCGCCGGCGGCTTCTATCAGCTCCGCAACCCATCTCTGCGAAAGAATCAGCGGCTTGCCCCACTCTTCGCAATAGACCAGCGGTCGCTGCGCGCCGACAGTCCTCTGCCGCATGGCTTGAACTTCCTGCTTCATGCTTGTAACGACCGCAGTCCCTCGCTGAGGTTCGGCTTTAACGTCAATGCCCATGATCCCGGCAATCATCATGATGTCTTTGTAGATGTCATCAAGACTGTTAGGCGCGAGCCCAAGGAAAGGCAGGCCGCTTTTGAGAATTTCTGCCACCGATTCCAGTTGGTACGGGACTGAGGCAATCACCAAATCCGGTTTGGCGGCCATGATTTGGTCCGCCTTTGCCGACCAGGAATCTTCCACAATGATGCACCCTGTTTCCAGAACCTCAGGGCAGACATCGACGCAATATTTGGTACAGGCGACCAACCGATCCAGCAAGCCCAGGTCACGTAGCGTGACCGTCACGCTAGGCTGGAGCGACACGACTCGCTGTGGAACGTTATTTTGAAAAGCCCAGTTTTCTGGCATCATTGAATTATAAGGAATGCCATACTCCGAGAAGGTCCTCGACCATTTCGAGCATCCGCGCAACATCGGCGAGCTAGCTTCGCCGGACGCCGAGGTGCGGCTGGAACATCCCGTCTGTGGCGACATCATGAGCCTGGCGGTCAAGCTTGCCGATGGACGCATCGACCAGGTGCGCTATCGCACGCGCGGTTGCGTGGCTTCCATTGCCGCGGGCTCTTGCCTGACGGAGATGATCCAGGGCAAGTCTCTGGCTGAGGCCTCCGCGCTCCAGCGTGAGAATCTGCTGGAGGCTCTGGGCGGACTGCCAAATGCCTCTGTGCACGCAACTCATTTGGCCATGGATGCGCTGGCGCAGGTGCTCAAGAAGCTGGCAAATGAGTAGGCACGTGGCATTGCCACATCAATTCATTATTCCAAAGATGAGTATTAATTTTTCAAAAAATTGATGGGGCGCAAAAGCTTGATATCGCAGGGCTTGGCGAAATAATCAAAATTTTCTATCCTTCCGCAAATTGGCGGTACAATAAGTCCCCAAAGCCGCCCTTGCCCTGGGACGAGAGAAGGAAATGAACATGCCGCTAGCGATGCTGTTGCTGTACGTTACTACGCTAACGTCTCCGAACCCTTCCATCGAAGGCGTAAAGATCGTCACTCGGCAGATCACGGCCGGCTTTAGCGATACCCGCACCGAATACCTTGCTCCTGACCGCCTGCGCAATGAATGGCAATCGCAAATGCGCGACGGCTCCGGCCCTCCCATGGCCACCATCATTATGCGCGGGGAACGGGACCGCGTTTTCATGCTGGACCTGGCGGCCCACGAATACATTACCTATGAGACGGACCCTCGTGGATCGAATGCGGCTATGAAGCGGCCCATGGTGGATTCCGGCGGTACATTGAAAATAACGATTGCGAACACCGATACCGGAGAGCGCAAAGAGTTCTTTGGACACACTGCGCGGCACATCATTACCCGCGAAACACGCGTTGCCGGCCCTGGCGCATGCTCCAAATCATCAGTGAGTGAGACTGACGGCTGGTACATTGACAGCTCCGTGATGCCGGAATGGCACCAGCAAAAGAAGAACAGCTACGGCGTGGTGGTGGCAGCAGAAGTTTCCGCCGGATCCAATGACAAATGCTTCAATAAAGTGGACAAGATTGAGGTCCACCGCAGCGGCGTTGAAACCGGCTTCCCCGTAAAAGTAACTACCACCTTGACCAACGAAGTAACCCAGCCCGATGGAGGTACGCGCATGCTTTCATCCACCTGGGGCTCAGAAGTAATGGAACTGAAAGAAGGCCCGCTGGAGTTGACGCTATTTGACGTTCCCAGAGATTTCCGTCGCGTTGACTCGCTGCGCAACTGGGCAGCCAAGCCACCGCGGCAGCAGACAACATGGGAATGGGTCAAGGAAAAAGTCCAGGAGATGTTCAAATAGCGGCGGAGCGCCAGGCGATCATCCAGAACCCCCGCTAACCTTGTACCTCCTCTGCTGAATCTCTACAGAGCCTTTATCCCCAGACGCGATGCGCCGTCTCCATTACCAGCCGCATCTTGGCCCACTGTTCTTCTTCCGTCAAAAGATTTCCTTCCATCGTTGAAGCAAAACCGCATTGCGGGCTCAGGGCCAACCGCTCCAGCGGGACGTAAGTTGCGGCCTGCTGGATCCTCCGCATCAGCGCGTCGCCGCTCTCCAGTTGCGGACGCTTGCTGCTGATCAGCCCCAGCACCACGCTCTTGCCCGTAGGGACAAAGCGCAGCGGCGCAAAAGTGCCGGAGCGTTCATCGTCGTATTCCAGCAGGAAGCGGTCAACCTTGATACCGCCAAAGAGCTTGTCGGCAATAGCGTCATAACCGCCTTCCGCATACCAGTGGCTCCGATTGTTGCCGCGGCAAAGATGCATGCCCAGCGTCACGCCCGGACGGCGGGCCGCATCCAGCACCGCATTGTCCGCGCGGATGGATTCATCCAGCAGATCGCTGGGTTCCACCTGCATCTCTTTGCGGATCCACTCGCGCCATTTCGGGTCGATGTAATAGCTGTAGCGCGGCGCGTCAATCTGGATATAGTTCACGCCTTCGCGTGAAAGCTGCGCCAGTTCCGCTTTCATCACGTCAACAATCGCCCACAGCAGTTCGGAATGGTCTTTATAAACCCGGTCCGTCACGCCGCGCTTAAAAGAAATCGCGGGAAACTGTGTAACGCTGGGCAGGGTCATTTTGATCGGCCCCGGACTGTGCTGGAGCAGAAAGCTGAGCTCATGTCCGGTAAGCCGCCGGACTTGCTGAAGCTTTGCCGTCACCACGCCGGAAACGCGGCTTACATTCGCATCTTCATGGCGTTCGTGTCTGGTATTTCCGTCGCCGTTTGCCGGAGGAACATCCAATTCTGAGTACCAGGATCGCGGAGTGGCATCACCCAGGTCAAAACCTGCCACCGCCTCAGTAAAGTCGCTCATGAAGTTCCGGCGACGCGTTTCTCCGTCAGTAAATACTTGAAAGCCAAGCTCTTTTTGGCGTGAAATGACCCGCTTGATGTGAGCATCTTCAAGCGCGCGCACGCGCTCCGGATCGGCATGGAGCTGGCTCCGCGCTTCCAGCAACTCCGCCGGCCTGAGAAAGCTTCCTATATGCTCTGCGCGAACTGAAATCGACAT
>JBAVUZ010000561.1:0-3963 GCA_049697035.1 Candidatus Angelobacter sp.
GCTGCCAAGTGATTGGAGCTCGCGACGAAACGTAACATTGCGTATCCCCTTGAGCAATGTTATGACCCGCGTGGGACTGCTTGAGGCTCTTCGAAGAATCCGCCGCGCTACCCTTGTTGATCAGGCAGCGAAGGTAATTGAGTTGATGCGTCAGCCGTCGCCTGACTCCATGGATGATGAGCAGTGTCTTTTAGAAGGTGATTTGGAGCCGCTGCCACCACCAAGCGCCTCTTGTAAGGACCCTGCATTAGCGATCTGCGGTGCTTGCAATCAAGTCTTTTGGATAGATGAGAGTTGGGCAGTGGGTCACGATGAACCAGACCATGATGAGCCGGACATGCCCCAAAACCTTGATTTCACAATGGCGCACAGTCCACACGAGCACGAGCCGGCTGTGTACATGTGCGACACGCCGGAGGAATTTTGTCCGTTCTGCATGAACGGTCAAGGTTCGTTGAGTAAGTGTGCAGCTTGTGGACGGTACAGGATATGGGATGACTCGCTTTCGGGTTCAAGGGATCGAAGTGAGGAGTTGTGCTGGGAGTGCTTTGATTCAAAATGACGCAGAACAATACTCGGAGATAAAATGCGTAGGAAGAAAGAGAACTGGACCGAGGACCGGTAATCGGACGTGTGGAGCATTTGCCCACCCCGTTCAGATTGTGTCTATTTTTAATAAGATTCGACCGTATCTTCGGCTCTCCGGTTCGTCGGAGTGTCTCTCTGTGTCCTCCGTGTTGAGGTTTTGACTTTTGACTGTTAACTCCTGCTTTTGGGTGTCTCCGTGCCTCCGTGGTAGATGTTTCTTTTTTGGTTACGGCTCTGCCGCACTGTGGTTAATTTTCCTTGTTGCTTGGCAGAGGTTTCTGCCGGCAAATTGTTTTTGCTCCATTCAAAAAATGAAGCGTCATACATGCTGGGATCGTAGCCAAGATATTTCGCCACAAAGTAATCAAACGCAGCCTGCATTCCCGTGCGGCAATAAGTAACCAGCGGCTGGCCTGCTGCGGCGTGGGCTTGCTCATACATGCGCCGCAACTCCAGTTCAGGCTTCAGCACAGGGTTCTGGCGGCTGACGAGCATGTCCATCCAGAACAGTCCTTTCGCTCCGGGAATGTGTCCGGCTTTGGCCACATCTTCTGAGAGCTGCTCGCCGGTAAATTCTTTTGTTGGCCGCGCATCCACCAGCGTCGCGCTTCCCGGCTTCTTTTGCGAGAGGTCGCGCATGGTTTTTGTATCCACCAGAATTTCCGGCCGCGGTGAGACCACAAGGGTGGTTGTTCTGGCCTGGGGTGTTTCCTTGGAAAGAGGACGCCGTTCGGCAGTCCATTTCTCCAGGCCGCCGTCCAGGAGCGCAACCCGCGCCGCCACGCCCAGATAATCGAGAGTGAAGTAAGCTCGCGCCGCGAACAAATTGAATCGCTCCCCATACAAAACCACTCGCGACGAGTTGCTGACGCCCGCGGCCTCAAAAACATGCTGCAAAGTCTCTACCGGGGGTAGTTCGCTGGGGATGCCGTCGCGCGTTACCGCAATGTCTTCAAGCTTGATCTGCCGTGCGCCGGGGATGTGCGCTTTGGTGTAAAACTCTGGCGTGGAATTGATGCAAAGCACGATGACATCGGGCTCGCTCAAGTTTTCCGCCAGCCATGCGGTTGTTACCAGCATTTCCGGCCGCAACTTTGGCTCTGCGCCCTGAGCTGGCAGCATCAGCCCCGGCATGAATGCCAGCGCGGCGAAAAGCATTTTTCTAAACATCGCGCTCCTAACGCAGCGCCGTGCCCGCGACTACAGGCAGGTTGTTCATGTGGCTCCATTGATGGATGGAACCATCAAACATGGCCGCATCATAGCCAAGATATTTTGCGATGAAGTAATTATGCGAAGCCTGCAAACCGATCTCGCAATACGTAACCAGTTTCTGTCCCGGCGTAATGCCCCTGGCGGCAAAGAGTTCCTTTAATTTGTCGGGCGGAAGAAAGACAGGGTTGTTCTTGGCATCCACCAGCGTCTCCTGCCAGTAAATATGCGCTGCTCCGGCGATATGCCCATCGGTATAGCGCTTGTCCGGCCGCGAATCCACCAGAACAGCGGTCTTCGTAGGTTGCTCAGAGAGCTTCTTTACTTCTTCCATCATGGCGCGGACTTCCGGATGAACATGTGGAGTGAAATCACCTCTGGTAATTTTCGGCGCACTTTGGGAGAGCTGGAGATTTTCTTTCTGCCATTCATCGATGCCGCCATCCAGCAATGCCGTATGATCGCCGTGTCCCATATAATCCAGCGTGTAATAGGCCCGGCCAGCCATCGGATACCAGGCCGTGGTGTAGATCACCACGCGCGAACCATCGTTTACGCCAAGCTTTTCAAAAGTATCTTTCAGCTTTTCCGGGGTGGGAAGCTCGGCGTCTTCGCCTTCAATAAAATCCTCCAGCGCCAGAAAGCGAGCGCCGGGAATATGGCCTTTATCGTATTCTGAGCGTTTCTCCGCCACGTGCAGCACGATCACTTTGGGATCGTTGAGGTGCTCGTTCAGCCATTTCGCCGAAACAACCATCTCCGGATGAGCCGCTCCATCGGCGGGCAAGGCCAACGCTAAGGAGGAAAACGCCGCAAGGGCCACAACACAAATGCCGAGTAGGCGAGACAATTTGCTGATCATAGGTGGTACTCTCCACGTCCATATTCAATGGTCAATGCACCACGGATATAGGACAAATGAAAGGTTAGCGCATAATATGAAGCTTAGACTCTCGCCGCGCTCGCACTGTTAGCAGCGGGCATGACTGTTATATACAAACCGTTAGGGGCCAAATGATAAAGAAATATGTGGTCGTCCTGCTTTTGAGCACTGGTTTGCTGTCTTCAGGAACGTTAGCGCAGTCTCCGCTGGATGAGCTCCGAAAAAGGGCTGAAGAAGCGCTGGGTAAGAAGAGCGGGCCCACGGACGAACGCATTGCAGCCGGCCTGAAGGAAGCCCTCACTGTGAGCACGCGCAAAGCAGTGGCCTCAACGGGGCGTGTCGACGGATTCCTGAAGAATGCAGCTATTAAGATCCTGCTGCCGGAAAAACTGCGCAACGTTGGCAAAGGCATGCGCCTGATGGGCATGGGTAAGCAGGTCGACTCATTGGAAATCGGGATGAACCGTGCCGCGGAGCAGGCCGCGCCCGCCGCCAGGCAGATCTTTATCGATGCTGTATCTAAGATGACGATTGCCGATGCGCGCCAGATCCTTTCCGGCGGCGACACAGCCGCGACGGAGTACTTTAAAACCACGAGTACGGACCAACTCACTGCGGCGTTTTCTCCGATCGTGCACCAGGCCATGGAAAATGTGGGCGTTGTGAGGCAATACGATCAGCTGATGCAAAACCCTATTGCCGCGCGCGTGGCGGACAGTGAAGGCTTCAATATCGATCAATATGTTGTCGGCAAAACCATGGACGGGCTCTTTTATGTGATGGGTGAAGAAGAACGCAAGATCCGCAAGGACCCCGCGGCGCAAACAACGGCGCTGCTGCGTGAGATATTCGGCAAAAAACAAAATCCATAATCTCCCAATCTCTCAGTTCCCACCGCTGGGTGTAGAATCTCTGGAAATCCAGGGGCCCACAACTTAACTGAGGAGTAGCCGACGATGAAGTTCCTGATATGCGTCCTGGCAGCGCTTGTGCTTTGCGGGTCGATCTCCGCGCAGCAGCATCCCATGCACAGTCAACCTCCAACCAAGAAAGCCACCCTGATGACGGGTCTGGGAGATTTGCACCATCCTGTTTCAACCAGCAACCCTGAAGCACAAAAATTCTTTGATCAGGGCATGCGCCTGATCTATGCCTTCAATCATGAAGAAGCTGCTGGATCTTTTGAACGCGCGGCTGAACTCGATCCCAAAATGGCCATGGCTTACTGGGGGCTGGCGGAAGCGGTAGGACCAAACTACAACGATCCGGCTGATCCAGAC
>JBAVUZ010000562.1:0-1731 GCA_049697035.1 Candidatus Angelobacter sp.
GGATTCCCGGCAGCCCGCGAGGCGCCCATTGATCGCGGAGCATTTCCAGAGCATCGTCCCAGGCATTTTCACTGTTGTTGCTTGGGCGGCAATGGATGATGATCGGGAGCTTTGCCGCTGCGGCTAGTTCCATCTGGCGGCGGAAGACTTCTTTCTGCACGTCGCGCGGCGAGTGATCGTAGAAATAATCCAGGCCGATCTCACCCCAGGCAATCAGCTTTGGATGTTTCGCCAGCTGCTCCATCTCCGCATAGTCAGCTTCCGTCGCCACGCTGGCTTCATGCGGATGCAATCCTGTGCTGGCAAAAATCCAGTCATGCTGCTCGGCGATCTTCAGCGCGCAGTCGTAGGTTCCGGGGCCGGTGCCGCTGCCGATGGCGAGAATGCGCTCCAGCCCGGCTTCGCGTGCGCGCGCCAGCATTTCGGCACGGTCAGAATCGAATTTGTGCCCTTCAACGTGAGCGTGGGAATCGATGTACAAAAAATGCCTCGGTATTTATAAATATCACGCATGTATCGCAGTAATCCAGAAAACGTGATGCATTAGCAAACAGGAGGACGACATGGCTGTTTCGCGTAGAGACTTTATCAAGACCGGTGTTGGAAGCGCGTGCACGTTAGCTGCGGGAGCAACCGGACTTCAAGCGCAGACTACTCGGCCTGCAGCGGCCTCGGCGCAATCAAATGCCACGCCGGCCGACCGCATGCCGCCGATTCCAGCCGACAAGCTCACGCCCGGGCAGAAGAAAGCCTCCGATGATTTTGCCGCGGAACGCAAGACCCCGGTATTTGGTCCGTTTATTCCGCTGCTGCGCAGCCCGGAAGTGATGCTGCGCGCCAAGGCCATGGGAGATTATCTCCGCTATAAGAGCGTGCTGCCGCCGCAGCTCAATGAATTTGCCATCCTGATCACCGCGCGCCACTGGACGCAGGGATACGAATGGGCGGTGCATGAACCCATCGCCGTGAAGGCCGGCTTGAAAGCTGAGATTACGCAGGCGCTTGCTGAAGGCCGTCGTCCGCAGGGCATGTCCGCCGACGAAGAAATGATCTATGAATTCTGCACCGAGCTGCATCAGAACCAGAGCGTAAGCGACGCGACCTATGCCCGCGTGCTGGCAAAGTTCAGCGAACAGGGGATCATTGACTTGATCGGAGTGAATGGCTATTACACGTTTCTGGCGATGGTCTTGAACGGGACGCGGACGGCCATTCCCAAGACCACAGCGCCGCCTCTGCCGGCATTTCCGCATTAGACGCATACTGTAAAGGTCAACCTTGCCTTTCCGCCTGATCTGCGCTCATCTGCGCAATCAGCGGCAAAATACATCTGTTGCGCCGCTACCGGCACGTCAGGAAATCTGCTATTTCAATTTCGCGCCCACCGGCACATCCTCCAAAAATCCTGCCAGCACCGGCTTGCCGTCTTCGCCGACAGACGCAGCCACGATCATGCCATTGGATTCCAATCCGCGCAGCTTGCGTGGTTGAAGATTGGCAACAATCACCACTTTGCGTCCGATAAGATCTTCCGGCTTGTAAGCCAGCGCGATTCCAGCGACCAACTGCCGCACTTCGGTTCCTATGTCGACTTCGAGCCGCAGAAGTTTGTCCGCGCCTTTTACTTTTTCGGCGGCTTTCACCTGGCCAACTCGAAGCTCCACTTTCATGAAATCGTCGATTGAAATTTTTCCATCGGCTACGGTGGCTGCGGTCTGTGCAGGCGGCGCA
>JBAVUZ010000563.1:0-3093 GCA_049697035.1 Candidatus Angelobacter sp.
CTTATCGGGAGTTATCCAGAAACCCATAATTTCGGCAGATCAACGCTGCCCTAAGCCACTGCAAATGAAAGGATTTGAGTTTGGACCTTAGGTTGCGCTGCGTCTCAGGGGCAGTAGACTCCGCAGCCAAGCGATCCGGCCTTCGATATCTTAAACCCGGCTCCTGGGAGTGCTCGGGGGCGGTCGAAACCTACAGGGCAATACTCCGCGCCAAGCGAGCTAAGCATCGAGCCTTGAGCAGTTGCGGACACATCTTCGGCAGGAAGGAAACGAAAAGGAGCATGATGCGATTTGCAAAGATCGAAAAGATTGCAGCAAGAGTTGCCGTGGGAGCGCTTGCGCTCGTGAGTTTGCTGAGCATGACTGCGAGCACGCGGGCACAGGAGGCAGAGAGGCCCTATCCGAAGATGCTGCCACTTTCGCAGTATTTAATGGACCGGAATGCGGCAATCGCGCTGGCGCGAAGCGCGGCTCCGGAGGGCATTTCAAAGGATGCGTCTGTTTTGGTGCTGACGCCCAAAGGCTGGGAAACAGCGGTCCAAGGTACAAACGGTTTTGTGTGCATGGCGGGGCCGGCATGGACGGCCAGCATTGACTTCTATGACGTCTGGAGTCCGAAGCAGAGAGGGGCGATTTGCCTCAATCCAGCGGCTGTGCGGTCGATCCTGCCGATTTTTCGTAAGCTGACGGAAATGACGCTCGCTGGAGTGACCTCCGTAAAAGAGCGCATCGCGGGCATTCAAGAGGCGTATGCGATGAAGGAGATTCCGCCGGTGGAGCCGGGGGCAATGAGCTATATGATGTCCAAGGACGCATACCTTTCCCATTTGGGTTCACACAATTTATGCCATGTGATGTTCTTCTTGCCGATGAAAGATCCTGCTGAATTGAACGCCGATGATCCGAACTCACCCATTTCTTCGACAGATATCTGGTTCCCGGACCCTGACAAACCAGATAGTCCACTGAACAAAGAGCTGCCGCCGCTGCGGGTGGTGCCAATCGAAGTGCCGTATTGGTCCGATGGCACTCTGGCGTTCCATTAAATAAAACCGTATGGCAACAGCGTCGATCCATAAACGACCTAAAGGTCCTGGTAAACGGGCTTACCGCCATCAACTTCAGAATCGTCGCCAGTTGGAAGTTGAAACTCTGATTCCGACGCAGGCCATACAGTTCGGAATTCCTCGAACACGGAATGATGCGCTGGAACATCAATGTTCGGCACCACGCTTCCTTGCCGCTTTTCAAGTGACCTGAGCCGTGATCCGTTAGCACCGCTTACCACTGTCTTACATCGCTTTTACGGTGCCCGCCGTGTTCTCTATGTTATTGAAACTACGTTATGAGCTGGATTCGATCCCACTCTCTCCGCCATTCTTTGTGCTCATAAACATTGCATGCTACGTTGGGGCGTGGCGAAACCTTGATTGCGATTGATATCTATGATCTGAACATCGCCACACCGGGCACAAGCTCTGGACACAATTCTGCCCTGACGGACAAGATCGCGATCGTAACCATCCCTCATGCGCTCATCACACCGGCGGAGATATCTATCGGTGTCGCGGAACCAATGATTCGAGTGGAGGAATCGAGACAGACTTCGTAAAGGCATGTTCCGCCGGTTGCGTTCCGTCTTGACTGGCTTTTGCGAGAATCTCCATCGCCTGTCCCGTAAGCGGTGGAATGTGGATCGTCGCCGTGAGCCATTGCTCGCGCACCCAGGCTTGGCCCGTTGCCAGCTGACCATCACATCCAGTAAAGGGTAAACTCAGCCATCGTGACCGTTCGGCTTCGTTGGTGATCTCCTTAAAGGCTTTGCGAGCTCCCAGAGCCATCGAGTCATCCTGCGCGCCGATCAAGCTGATTGACGCGCTTTGTGAGGTCGCCATTTTCAGCCAGGAACGCACCGCCCGCCAGGCGCTCTCTTCTGTCCAGTGTGCTTTCAGCATCTTCACTTCAATGTTCGACGGTTTCGTCTCCAGCATCCCGGACTTGCGTTCTTGGGCCGAGGAACTCTGGGAAGGTCCTTCAATGTACAAAACAGAACCACCTCGGGGCAGCAGGGCTGCGAATTGCTTTCCTTGAATGCGCCCAATCTCGAAGTGATTAGAACTAACAGCAAACATAGGCGCGGTTGCTGCTTTACGGAGATCTGACAAGTAATCAGGTTTTCGGTTCAGGACGGCCCAACCGATTCCTGCAGCACTAGCAGCCCGCGCCACCTGCGGAAGAGCCGTGCCTCCAAACGGTTCGACCACAATCGCATCGGGTCGGGATTCAACTCGGCTTTGGATTGCCGTTAGGAGTTGCGTGCTCTGATTGACGGCGTCGTTATCGGCAAACACTATTTCCACATCGCTCCCCAGTTTGCGCGCGGTCTCTTCCGCGGTTTGGGCTTGTGCCACTTGGAAATCGTTCTCGCGCGTGTGAAGAGACACCAGGAATCGGAGCTTTTTGATCATTTCGCAAGTGTACCTGTACTAAGGCATCCACGAAATGCTTCCAACGATTCCTGCAGGTCAACCAGCAAAGCTGCTCGATCACTTAGGCAGTCGAGGATTCAAGTTTGACTGGACGTTAGTGGCCCAAGCGCCTATCGGGCGGCTGGTTGCTGAAGGGCCACTGGTGCCATGGGCGGCCAATCATGCTGCAGGAGTACGCAGCGCGGTTTCAGGTTTTCGCGCGAGTCCCGTCGATTGGGATACCCCAGCGATCGAATAACTCAGCCTGTTTCTTCTGACTGGCTAGCCGATGCAACATCGTCCGGCGTCGTTTTGGAGAAATCGGGTCTTCGTACAGGGAGTTGCGCGCTTCTCCAAGCCAACGCAACCAGCGCTCCCATTCCGGCCCGAACTGAGTTTCCATCTGTTTGCGCAGTCGCTGAGCGAGCGCCCCACTGTGGCCTGCGGTTGAAATCGCAATTTGCAGCGGACCTCGTCGCACTACCGCTGGATAATAGAAATTACAGAGTGGACGGTCGCGAACGACATTGCACAGAATCTGGCGCCTTTGGGCTTCTTCGTACACTACCTTGTTGAGACTCTTCACAGGTGTGGCTGCGACCACCAGGAAGACTCTGTCCAGGTC
>JBAVUZ010000564.1:0-8858 GCA_049697035.1 Candidatus Angelobacter sp.
ATTGTGGGCCGAGGCGTCATAAAAGGAGCCAGTTGATGGACACTGGCATTCACGTGGCCCATTTGAACGCCTGGTTTGGAACCAAGCAGGCGCTGTTCGATATCGGCATGGAAATTCCAGCCAAGAAGGCAACCGCCATCATTGGTCCTTCCGGCTGCGGCAAATCAACTTTTGTGCGCTGTCTCAACCGCATGCATGAAACGCTGCCCGATACGCGCGTGGAAGGCACGGTCTGCATCGGCGACCTGGACGTTTACGGAAAAGGCGTTTCGCCGGTCTGGATACGCCGCCGCGTCGGCATGGTATTTCAAAAAGCTAATCCCTTCCCAACCATGTCGATCTACGACAACGTGGCCGCCGGGCTTAAGCTCAATGGTTTTCGCAATCGGCGTGAACTTGATCAGGTTGTGGAGCGGTCGCTCAAGCAGGCCGCCTTGTGGGACGAAGTCAAAGACGATTTAAAAAAGAAATCTGGCGCCAGCCTTTCCGGAGGGCAGCAGCAGCGGCTTTGCATTGCGCGAGCCTTGGCCGTAGAACCGGAAGTTCTGCTGATGGACGAACCCGCTTCCGCGCTTGATCCCATCTCCACCGCCAAGATTGAAGACTTGATTTTCGAATTAAAAAAGGAATACACGGTTGTGATTGTCACGCACAACATGCAGCAGGCCGCGCGCGTGGCGGACTTCACCGCTTTCTTTCTTATGGGCAACATGGTGGAATTGGATAAGACGGAAACCATGTTTACCAAGCCTTCCGACAAACGCACGGAAGATTACATTACCGGGAGGTTCGGATGACGCGCACGCGTTTCCACCAGGGACTTGACGATTTAAAACAGAAGCTGCTGGCCATGGGCGGCATGGCGGAGCAGGCCGTGGAACGCGCAGTGCGCGCCTACCAGACCCGCGACCTCTCTCTTTGTGAATTGGTCCTGCGCGATGAATCCAAAATCAACGCCGCTGAGCGCGACGTGGACGAAATGTCGATTGATTTGCTGGCCATGCAGCAGCCCATGGCCATTGACCTGCGTTTCATTGTTGCGTGCATCAAAATCAACGCCGACCTGGAACGAGTCGGCGACCAGGCGGTCAACATCGCCGAGCGAGTGATGGACCTCTTGACCCGGCCTGACCCCGCTTTGAACGTAGATATTCCACGGATGGCTCAGCTCAGCATCAGCATGGTTCGTGATGCGCTGAATGCTTTTCTTACGGCCGACGTTGATACGGCCCAGGCAGTGCTGGAACGCGATGACATGGTTGACAACATGAACCGGGAAATATTCGAGGCCGTTGATGCCGCAATGGCCAAGTCTGCCGGCATGCACCGCAACCTGCTGGACACGCTCATCGTGGCAAGAAATCTTGAGCGTGTGGCAGACCATGCTACAAACATTGCTGAAGACGTTATCTTCTGGGTTCGGGGTGCGGACGTACGGCATCATTCACAAGCATGATGCATCATCTACTTATATCCAGTTATTAGAGTAATACATTAACATTGCCGTGATTGGAGCAAGCCCGCTATCTTGGCCGGAAACAAAGTACAATGATCGGGAGGCGTCAAACAACGACCAACGGCTCCAGCCCTGCTTCCGTCCAGCAAATGAACCGGCCAGTATCAGATCCGTCCCTTTACATCAATCGTGAGACTTCATGGCTTGCATTTAACCGCCGTGTGCTTGAAGAAGCGAACGATTACCGCAATCCCCTGTTGGAACGCGTGAAGTTTCTGGCGATCACGGCAAGCAATCTGGACGAGTTTTTTGAAGTCCGTGTCGCCGGTCTTCTGCAGCGCATTGAGGAAGGTTACATTGATGCCGGTCCTGATGCGCTTTCCGCCCAGCAGGAGCGCGAGTTGATTGCCGGGGAAACGCACGAATTTGTTCAGGAACAGTACGATAGCTGGAACAACAAGTTAATGCCCGCTCTGGCAAAGGAAAACATACGGGTTCTGGACTTGAAAGATCTCGCTCCGGAGCAAGAAGCTTTCATAGACGCCTATTGTGAAAAAGAAGTTGATCCGCTGCTCACGCCTGTGACGGTGGATCCGGCGCATCCCTTCCCGCGCGTGCTGAACAAGGCGCTTTGCATTGCGTTGTTGCTTAAGCGCAAGCGGCGGGCCAGCGGTACTTACATGGGTGTGATTACCGTCCCGCGCGTGCTTCCTCGCCTGGTTCGGCTGCCATCGCAGACTGGCATAGATTACGTTTTTCTCGCCGATCTTCTAACGTATCACGCGGCCACCATGTATCGCGGATATGAAATTGTCTCGGCTGCGTCGTTTCGTGTCACCCGAAACAGCAATCTCTATGTCGAAGAGGAAGAATCGCGCAACCTGCTTGAGTCCGTCAGGACAGAGCTGCACCGTCGTCGCAAAGGTGATGCTGTTCGGCTGGAGATTGACGCCAATGCGAGTGCGGAAATTGCCCGGCGTCTCCAGCAGACCTTTGAACTTGATGACTGGCAAATCTTTTACACGCAGGGCCCGGTAAACCTTTCCCGGCTTTTTAATTTTTATGAGATCGAGCGGCCTGAGCTGAAGTTCAAGCGATTCGTGCCGCGTGAATTGCGGCTTCCGCCCAATAGTCCCAACATCTTTGCGGAGCTGCGCAAGCGCGACATCCTGCTCCACCATCCATATGATTCCTTTGATGCGGTGGTGGATTTCGTTGAGAGCGCGGCAACTGATCCCGCCGTTATCTCCCTGAAGCAGACAATCTATCGCACCAACCGCGATTCGCCAATTGTGGGAGCGTTGATCGCTGCGGCCGCGGCTGAGAAAGAAGTGACTGCCGTATTGGAATTAACGGCCCGCTTTGACGAGGCTTCAAATATTCAATGGGCCCGTACGCTCGAAGACGAGGGTGTTCAGGTCTATCACGGGCTCGTGGGCCTCAAGACGCACTGCAAGCTTTGTCTGCTGGTCCGCCACGATCCTGACGGCAAGACGCGGCGCTACGTTCACATCGGAACGGGCAATTACAATCCCACAACCGCGCGCTTCTACACGGACCTGAGCCTGCTCACGACTGCGCCGAATATCACCTCGGCTGTTCACTCGGTATTCAACTATCTCACCGCCTATTCTGAGGCGCCGAGTTACAGTCCACTGGCCATTTCACCCATCGATCTTGCCGCAACTACGCTGGAGCAGATTCATCGCGAAGCCGAGCACGCGGCCAATGGACGGCCCGCGCGGATCATCGCCAAAATGAATTCACTGCTCGATAAAAACGTGATTGAGGCCTTATACATGGCCTCGCAGGCAGGCGTTCCCATTGATCTCACGGTCCGCGGCATGTGCTCGTTACGGCCTGGAGTGCCGGGCATTAGTGACAACATTGTGGTCCGCAGCATCGTGGGCAGGTTGCTGGAACATACGCGTATTTTTTATTTTGAAAATGGCGGTGAAGATGAAGTCTATATCTCCAGCGCCGACTGGATGCCACGCAACCTTTATGAACGCGTTGAAGTTCTATGTCCGGTGCTGGACCCGCATTTAAAGCAACGCGTAAAAAGCGAGATACTGGCTGCTTATCTTGCAGACAATGTGAAGGCGCGCTTTCTGGACCGTAACGGGCACTACACGCGACCGTCACGTAAAAGTGGTGAACCAGCTTTTTCAGCCCAGGAATTTCTAATTGCCGTTGCGGAAGGCACAGCCACGGCAGCCGATATTCCTGAACCAGCCACACCCCGGCCCAGGAGATCCATTGGCCGGCGCAAAAGACAGGTGCTTGCCCGATAGCCTATGCTCATATATTTCTTCCGTCATGCTTCCGCCGGTAAAACCATGCTAAACCCCAAGAAGGACGAGCGCCGCCCTTTGGACGAAGAAGGCATTCTGCAAGTTCGTTACGTTGGCCGTCTGCTGGCGAATCTGGATGTCCAGGTTGACCAGATCATCAGCAGCCCACTCAAACGGGCGCGCCAGACAGCGTCCCTTGTGGCCAATGAATTAGCTTTTGAGGGAGCCGTTCAAATCGACGATGCCTTGCGGCCGGAAGCCGGGTTTGAGCAGTTTCAATCCATGCTGTCGCGCTATAAAAAGTATGACGCCGTTATGGTCGTGGGCCACAATCCCAGCTTTACGGAATTCCTGAGCAAATCGATTTCCGGCCCCAACGGCGCCGGACACGTTGATTTCAAAAAAGGCGCTGTGGCCCGCGTGGAGATGAATGGACGCACCGGCACGCTGGACTGGCTGGTGACACCCAAAATCGCGCGAACGCTTCAAACCAGCTTGAAGTCAAGTTCACGGCCAAAGACTTCGCGGAAATAAGCTCGCTCTTTTTCTCCAGCCCACAATTCCAGGTCTGCGCCGTTGCGGCCCGCCTTTACGTTGAGCGTCACTTCCCCGCCCCGCGCTACCACGCGAATAGATTCCACCGCAGAAAGCCTACCCTGATTCAGGGCCCGCGCCACCCGCAGAAGGGCTGTGCTCTTGATCACGTCTGACCTGATCTGGGCCGGCAGCATCTTGATGAGGCGGTCGCGAAATTGCGGCTTGGAGTTCCCCTGGAAACGTGCGATTGTCGCAATAATTTTTCGCTGCAACGGAGTGAAGCCAAACAATTCTGACCGCGAGATCACGTAGTAAGCGTGTCGGTGCAGGCCAACGGGATTGATGTACGTTCCAACTTCATACAAAATCGCTGCGGCAGCAATCCATTCGCGACAATCCTTGCTCAGGCCGTGGATGCGCCGGGTCTGGTCAAAAAGAGTAAGGGCCAGCTTGCGCACCTGCTCGGCATTTTCCAGATCAACGCCGTATCGCCGAGCGGTGTTCATGAGCACGTCCTGTCGGTCCGCTTCCAATTGGCGGTGCGAGCGCGTGTGCTGGTCATATTCAGCGGCCATTTGGGCCAGAATTCCATCACGCAATCCGAGTGGAGAGTATCGAAAGCCCTTCAATCCGCAAGCGTCAAGCACATGCGCGTACACCGCTGCGCCAGCCACAATGATTTGCGCACGTTTGGAATTGATTCCCTTGATTGCCGCGCGCTGCCGGTCGGTCATTTTCGCCAGCCTGCGGGAAAGTTTCTCCGCGACAGCCAGAGAAACGCCGCCGCCCCGGCTAAGATGCAGGGACTGCGCCGCTCCCGCAAGTGCCGCCGCTGTCCCGGAGGTGGCAATCACCGCGCGCACCGCGGCACGCGTTATTTTGCGCGATACGTTAGCGGCTTCCTGCACAATAAAGTCATGCAGCCGTTTCAGCTCCGGCTTTGTAGGCGGATCATGATGGATAAACTCCTGCGTCAACCGGACCGCGCCAAGAGGCAGCGTGACAATCTCTTTGATATGCCCTTTTTCAGAGAGCGTGAGTTCGCAACTGCCTCCGCCCAAATCGATCAGCAACATTTTGGGTGGCGGCGTGCGCATGTTTGACACCACGCCCAAATGAATGAGACGACCTTCTTCAAGGCCGCTCACGACCTCAAGGTTCCAGCCCGTAACGGTCTTCACCCATTCTTCAAAAAGGCGGCGGCTGTTGCTGTCGCGCAATGCGCTGGTCCCGATAACACGCGTACGGTCTACCGCGTGGCTTTGCACCGCACGATGAAAGCGGCGCAAGACCTTCAGCGTCTGGGCCATTGCCTGCGGGTCGAGATTGCCGTCGCGAAATACACCTTCACCCAGGCGCGTCACCTCGCGGTCCTGATGCAGAGCCACCAGGCGTCCACGCCGGAGTTCGGCAATGCTGAGCCGCACTGAGTTGGAACCGATATCAACCGCGGCAAAGACGGGCATGTTTTATCAGGCGGAACGGGCGCCGGTCTGCAAAGATCGGTCGGAGCGCGCAGGCTTTTTCGCGGGCGTCTGCGCCATGAAAAACAATTTCTTCACAGCGGAGATTGCATCTGAATGCCGGGCGCTAAGCACAGTACGCGCCTCGCGTAAAAGAGGTGAGTTTGCGCGGTCTGAAAATCGCTTTTCCGCCCTTTCGGTGAGCTCCAGCCAATCATGCCAATCGCCAATCGCATCCTGGACGGACTTAAGTTCGCGCATGAACTTTTTCTGCTCGGCTGAGTCTTCCGCCTGTTCCGCCGTGTAACGTATCCGCTTCAGGGCGACCCGCGCTTCATGTAGCCGGCTCGGCTTGATTGTTTCGCTGGATCCAAAATCATTAGCCATCTCCACAAGCTGGGCTTTGGCCTGTTTCAAAGGAGCCAACGCACTATTTTTGCCGTCTTGTAGAACTCCGGCCAGTTCTGCGATCTGGTCCAGACGGCTCAAAAACTTGGCTCCGTGGAGCTTTTTCAGTGTTGATTCCAGCCGCTTGGCTTGTTGCTGCCGCTTCTTTTGCAGAAGCTCTGCCAAAACCTCGCGTTCTTTTGTGGCTGATCCATTGCCCAATGTCCCTAGAATATCTGTTTGGACATCGAGGTCGCGGACCTTCCCAGCCCGCTTGCGCAAGTCCGCCATCGTTTCCAGAGCACGTTCCTCTTTTTTCCCCAGGTCTGGATCAGCGTACCTAACAAGACTTTCAATCCGACGAATAGTGGTACGCAGGCGATGGACGCCCCTGGGCTTGGCATCGCCAAGCACTTTTGCGACGGCAGTCAAAAGGTCTCTGTTGAGACCTCTCATACGTTTTTCCAACAAAGTCATGGGGAAGGGGTCGATAAAAACCGCAACCCACTATATTAGATGACCCGGTTTGGGTAAAATGCCTCGTTTAATGTGCATGTCTAAAAGATTTTCTTTCCCATTTACCTTCAGCGGATCACGGGCGTGCCTGCTCGGGTTACGCAATTCCATGATTTGATAGACATGGCGATGGAGTTCGCCTTTAACCACCCGCTGACGGCTGATGACTCCTACCAAAAATTTCTCTGTTTTGGAGCCATCAGCATGCAATCTCTGATTGATTGGAAACCCTATATCTGGGTGTCTCTGGGCGGCATTCTCGGCGCTAACCTGCGTTATTTTCTCAGTCGAATCATCACACGCTTTACTGACGCGGCATTTCCGGTCGGGACGCTGCTCATCAACATTACCGGCAGCCTGATGCTGGGGTTTTTTCTGATCTGGACTACGGAACGAGTACTCGCCGATCCGAAATGGCGGCTGCTCGTGGCCATTGGCTTTTGCGGTTCATACACCACCTTTTCCAGCTATGCTTTTGAAACGATGTCGTATTTTGAGCAGGGACACTGGGCGCTGTTTGCATCCAACATCCTGGCCAACAACATCTTGTGTCTGGCGGCAGTTCTGGTGGGGGCAATGATCGCGCGGGCGATCTAACCCAGGTGCGTGTAGAATTTTTGAAGAAGGAAGGGCAGCGCTTGCCGGATGACTGAACCCCGCATTGCCATCCAAATTTCGATTTATCTCAGTGAAGCCGATGAGTGGCGTCGCAGACCGCTTCATCTGGAACTCCTGAAGTATCTTCGTGAACAGCAGATTGCCGGCGCCACGGTGCTGCACGCCGTGGCGGGCTTTACCGGTCGTGGCCGGGTAAAGACGTCCACACTGGTCGATGCCGGTGGCAAACTTCCTCTGGTGCTTACCTTCGTCGATACAGCGGAACACGTTGACCGCGTGCTACCCACCATAAAAGAGATGACCGGCCAGCGGCTCATTGTGCGCGAGAACGTGACGATAGAGGCAGGATCGCTGGAGTAAGGGGAATCCCATTACCAGCCGCGGATGGCCCCGATTCACAGCTCGCACTTATGCCGGCTTGCCGCGATTCTCTCCCGATTTTCGGCCCCAAACGGCCATTGAGACGAAGCCATGCAAAAGAATCTAAACTAAATCGAAAATCCGTGAAACGAATCAGCAGCTTATTGCACTACTACTATAGGGAACCAAAGAAGGGCACAGAGTCTCCTGCCGAGCCTATCGCTAGCCTCTGTGATCTTCTGTTTTCTTTCCTTGGTGGAGTCTTCGCGGCTGAACGCTGGTCGCGAAGACTTTTTTATTTCGGCATCGCCAGCGACTCAACCACGGTATCGAGAATTCCTTTCACGTCCGCCGCTTCCGGCAACGTCCCAAACGCATGTCCATGTTGCCCTGCCAGCCGTGAAGTGATGAACGCTTCTGCCATCGCCGGAGAGCTGTACCGCACCATCAGAGAAGCCTGAAGCACAAGCGCCAGCTTTTCCGTCATGTCTCTGGCCGCATATTTATCGCCGGCAGCCGTGGCCAATCGACCGCCAATCTTTTTGGCATAGGCATCCAGGCGCTGGTCCGCCCCGGCGGTGGTTTGGAACTCGGCAAGCAGAGCTTCCACCGTGGCAGAATCCTTGGTCAGCGCGCGCAGCACGTCCAGGCACATTACGTTTCCGGACCCTTCCCATATGGAATAAAGCGGCGCTTCACGATAAAGCCGCGGCATGATTGACTCTTCCACATAACCATTACCGCCCAGGCACTCCAGCGCTTCACCCACGTGTACGGGCGTGCGCTTGCATAGCCAATACTTGGCGATGGCCGTGGCAACGCGGCAGAAGGCGCGTTCACTCTCGTCCGATTCACGGTGGTCGAACGCGCGGGCCAGCCGGACCATAAGCAAAGTTGCGGCCTCAGACTCAATCGCCAGATCGGCCAGCACATTTCGCATCAGCGGCTGATCAATCAGCAACTTCCCAAAAGCTTCACGATGCCGTGCATGATGGACAGCCTGCGCCAGCGCCTGCCGCATCAACCCCGCGCCGGCAATCGCGCAATCGAGGCGTGTGTGATTCACCATCTCAATGATGGTTTGCACGCCTCTTCCCTCTTCTCCCACCACGTGGGCCCACGCCTGCGCAAACTCAACTTCACTGGACGCATTTGCGCGGTTGCCCATCTTGTCTTTCAGCCGCTGGATGTGGAAAGCATTGCGTTTGCCGTCGGAAGTCCAGCGTG
>JBAVUZ010000565.1:0-2167 GCA_049697035.1 Candidatus Angelobacter sp.
GCGGATCAACGCGGATGAGCGCGGATCAGAACGGAAACAAAGTTTCACCGCCGGGGGCGGTGGCGCCACGCGAGTTATCGCAAGACCAGCAACACGAAATCGTGACGATCTGCAACGACCGGCCAAAAGCTAAGAGCCAAAAGCCAAGAGCCAAAAGCCAAGAGCCAAAAGCATCTGCCAATTGCCAATTGCTATTTGCTAATTGCTCTCCGTCACGGATGCCCGACCACCACAATCGACTCCGGCCCGCCGCCTGTCGGTGAGGATGAAATCAAGGCCGTAGTGGTATTTGCGGCAGTGATATTCGCGTTCAAGACCGACACCGTGCTCGATCCGTTGTTCGCCACATAAAGAAATTTGCCGGAGGGATCCACCGCCAGATCGATGGGCCCAGTAGCTACGGGCACCGTAAGGCTGGTGGCGCCGATGGCGCCGGTCGCGTCCACGGTGTTCACCGTGAGATTGTTTGAAGCGGTGTTGGCTATGTAGAACAGCGGGGTGGTGGCATTCAGCGGCGTGTTAAACGCAATAGCGCTGGGGTTTGGCGGCGACGATCCCGGCGTGGTGGCAATAACAGGGGTAAGCGCGCCGGTGCTGGTGTTGATGGTGAACGTGCGTAAATTATTGGTGCTGCCGCCGTCGGTGGCCATCAGCAATTCAAATGTTGGCACAGCTTTTACGGCCAGCATGGTGCCGGTCCCGGAATCAAAGCCGCCAATTGCCAGCCGCGTGAGCGCGCCGGTGGGCCCAATGGAAAAAGCGTCAATGCCTCCGCCGCCTGTCACCACATAAACAAAGAGGCCGCTTTGGTCGATAGTGATCCCGCGCGCCACGGTATCCGTTAGCGTGGTTGAGATAGCGGTCAGGCATCCTGTGGTTGCGTTGATGGCGAATCCGGTAACGCTTCCCACCTGGTTCGCCGTGTAAAGAAGCGTCCCCGCGGGATTGATGGCAATCTTCAACGGCTGCACGTCAGTAGTGGCAACGGTCGGGCAGGCGAGCGGGGTAATCACTCCGCTGGCAGCGCTGATCAGGAATTCGTCTACCTGATTATTCTGGAATGACGTTACGTAAAGGAACTGATTGTTCGGCGTGGCGGCGATTCCAAAAGGCTCGCCGGCGACGGCAAAGGGCGAGCCGGGAATCGGCGTAAGCGCGCCGGTGCCGTCTTTGGTAAAGCCTGAAATACTGTTTCCGCCAGCGTTTGCGGTATAGACAAAAGCGTTGCCGGGAGATGGAGTGGGCGTGGGGCCGCCTCTGGCTACGCTGCTGGGAGAGCATCCAGCCATCAACATAAGGAGGCTGGAGAAAATGATAAGGAAGCAGGAAAAAACTGCGGCGCGAAGCAAGCGCGACGGAAAGTCTTTCATTGTCACTCCCTCCGAACTCCCACGGCCCGCAGCCGAGGATTCCCAGTAGGCCAACAGCTGCCATTGGGCGTCTGTGGCGAAAGTCGGATGTGGCTATGATAGCGCAAGCCCGCAGCGCTTACGCTTGTTTCGTCCATGGGAGAAACTGCAAAGGAACTGCATCTTCCATGGCGATTTCGCGCGGCGTGACTTCAAAAAAGAATTACTTCGGCTGCGGGCTCTGCGCTGCGCTCGCCGCAGGCGACATCTCTGCCAACTGGCTGATGAGTTTCTGCTCCTGGTCGGAAAAAGTGCTGCGGAAGCGGTCTGACTGGATCACTTGCTGCCGCTCAGCCGGAGCCATCTGCCGAAGATGTCGCAGTGCCGTATGGACCGCCACCTGCCGCTCCGGAGGCAAGCCCTTGAGCTGCTGATTGGCGTCGCGCAATTGCTGCCGCTGCTGCGGCGTCAGCTTGGAGAGGAACTCCATGCGTTTTACGGCTTGGTCGCGCTGTGCGGGCGTTAGGCTGTTGAATTTTTTCAGCCGCTCGCGCAATGCCGCCTGGCGATCGGCCGGGAGCTTTTTGAATCCTGGTTCGTTTTCTAAAAGTTTGAGTTGCTGGTCGAGCGGAAGGTCTTTGTGGGCCTGGAGCCACGCGCCCATCTTGTATCCGTTTCTTTGTGCAGGATGATTGGCGCTGTTCGGACTCTTCTGCGGCGTGGCTTGCACCAGAAGTACTGGCGCTGGTCGATGGGCCGAAGTGGTCACGCGCGAAGGTATATTCAGGGTCATTAACCCTGAGAGCAAAACCGCCGAA
>JBAVUZ010000566.1:0-2106 GCA_049697035.1 Candidatus Angelobacter sp.
GCCTAGCAGCCGCGAATCCTATATAAATCTCCCTTCCCCGAAACGGGAAATTACAAACGAGATGTCATGCACGTGAACGTCAGGCAGAAGAATGCGACTCAAGCAGGCGAACAGAGAATTCGTGAGCGGCTATTTCTCCACGCACCAGCACGGGGAAAAGACGCTATCTGCCTATGCATCCGATCTGGCTCAATTTGTTGAGTTTGCTGGAAAAAATCGGGAACTGCGATTTGTGAATGGCCCGGTCATTGAGCGCTGGGCTGCCCACCTAAAGCAGCAGGAATATGCGCCTGCTTCCATCCGAAGGAAAATTGTTGTTCTAAAGGTGTTTTGTTCGTATTGGGTGCGAAGGGGCGTGCTGAGAGAATCGCCTTTCTGGCGGGTGAAGATCAGTTTTGGCCGAATCCAGCAGTTGCCAAGAACGCTAACGGAAACTGAAACGCGAGCGCTTATGTCGCGGGCGCGGCGGAGCGGTTCAGCGCGGCGACCCAGCGGCGTAGCGAAACGGAAGCCTAGGTCACTGCTGCCGTCGCATTCGGGATATCGAAACTTGCGCGACCTGGCCCTGGTGGATCTGCTTTTTGCCACGGGAATGCGAGTAGGAGAAGTCTCAAGCCTCGACGTGAAGGATTTTTCCTCACAAGAAGCTGTTTTCCGGGTGCGCGGCAAGGGTGGGCGTGACCGTCTGGCGTTTACGGTTGACCAGAACACGCTGGAGATCCAGCGCAATCATTTGCAAAGCAGATTGAGGATAGAGACGGAAAGTCCGGCGCTATTTCTTAACGCGCGCGGGCAGAGGCTTTCTACCCAGGGAATCAGCGGAGTGCTGACGCGGTTGCGTGAAGAAGCCGGCATCCAGCGACATATTACGCCTCACATGCTGCGCCACACCGTGGCCACGTTGCTTTTGCGAAATGGGGCGGACATCCGCGTAGTCCAGGAATTTCTGGGGCATGCTTCAATCGCTACGACGCAAAGGTACACGCACATCACAAAGGAACATCTCATAGGAGTCCTGCGGAAGCATCACCCTTCTTTGACGCTTTATTCCGGAACATCATAAAGAAATTGAACTCTCCGTTTTATTTCGCTTTTGCAAAAAATCACACGCCGTTGGTGGCCATGCCGCAACGAGCCATCAATGGCAGACTTTTCCGTAAGCGGGACGATAATGTTTCTTTTGCGCTTCAGCCTGGGTCATGTATTCACCCTGTTTGGTGTTGCCGTACCAGCGCGAGCCGGGGCAGTGATAGACGCCAGTGGCGGTATTCACCCAGACCATGACGTCAGGATTGCCTTCAGTGGATTGCACGGCGGCGGAAGCTGCGGAGGGTGATACAGGCGCGACGGCCGTTTGGGCTGCGGGTGCAGGCGTTGTCTGGGCCAGCAGCGGCAGGCACAACAAAAGGGCAAGCAGGGAACGAGCGAAGGTCGTCATGACTGCAAAGAGTACACCGGATTGCGCCACCAGTGTTGCTAAACTAGCGTTGCCAGATGAGGGCTAAATTCGTGTTCTGAGATGTACTAATTCGCAATTGATTTTGATGGAGAAATGCCCTACCATCTAGCACCGCCTCAGGGCTGGGAACGCTGTGTTGATCTTTGAAAATCTAGCAGCTGGCAATTAGCAATGAGCATTCAGCCAAATTCGGAGCGTGATCTAGATCGTTCGACTCCCGGCTACCTCACCCCAGCAAGCGAAAAGCGCGCTTGGCCGGGGACCCCGATTACGCCGCTCGCTCACGATGACAGTTGGAAGCGCGGCGAATTGTGCGCCGCGCGACTTTCACAAGTTGCGACCCTCTGCCAGTTGGAATTGGAGGCTTTTTACTGCCAACCCTACGCCAAATTGGCCCGGTATATCTCAAATGCACGCCAATCTGGGATGATCTGGGATACCCCATGCTCAAACCTACGCCAATCTGGGATGACCCGGGGAGGGGGGAGGGTGGGTGCCGTGTAATCGCCGTCATCGCCGTGATCGGGTGATTCTATGAAAGGGGAAGTCAAGAGAAAAGTTTCACCTGCGACTGGCGGCGGGGGATTCACGCGGCATCCAGCCCCAAACCCACCTTTTCAGAGGAAGGGTTTTCAGCAGTATCCCGA
>JBAVUZ010000567.1:0-7836 GCA_049697035.1 Candidatus Angelobacter sp.
AGCTCTTAGGCGATCACCACACTCCCATTCAAGCTCATACCGGCCTTACGGTGACGCTTCGATCCGCAGGTCTGACTAATCTCCGTGTCGAGGTCGTACTGCCTCACTGCACGAGCACAGCCTGCACCCTGTCTGCCCCAGATTCCTTCCCCCTGGAGCATACCGCCTCAGAACTTGCACCTTTATTCATGCCATCTCCGTGGTAGGTTTTTCTTATTTATAAAGAAGATATTTCTGCCGCAGCTCTTTGAACTTGTTTAAATCATCCTGCCAGCTCTGCGCGATCGCCCGGGGATCATCGCCGCGCACCACGGCGTCATAAGCCTCGCGATTAGCCAGCAGTTTCAGCATCAGATCCACCTTCCAGTGGTCCGGATAAAGTTTTCTCAGCGCCACTGCCAGTTCAATTCCCATCTCCGGCGCGTCCAGCACCGTCCGGTCTGTAACAATAATATTTACGCCCTTGCACAACTGGTTCGCGTACGGACCGCTTACCGGCATAAACGTCACGGGCACAAAGCGAACGCCTGAAATCAGCCGAGCATTCATATAGTCGGAATACGCCCGCGCATCGATCCACGGCGCGCCCAACACTTCAAACGGAGTGTCAGTGCCGCGACCTACGGAAACATTGGTCCCCTCAATGATCGCCACCCCCGGATACAGCTCAGCCTCGTTGACTGAGCGCAGATTAGGCGAGGTGTTCACCCACACGATGCCGGTGGAATCGAACCAGTCGCCGCGCAGCCAGCCTTGCATGGGAATTACTCGCAGGCGCGCACCGATTTTTCTTTCTGTGTTGTAAAGTTGCGCCAGTTCCCCCAGAGTCATTCCGTGTCGTAGAGGTATGGGGTGGTAGTTGTTAAAGTTTGTGAGCTCGGCCTGCGACATTGGGCCCTGCACAAATGAACCATTGATCGGATCTGGCCGGTCCAGCACGATCACTTCTGTATTGGTCTGCGCCGCTGCTTCCAGCAGGTAGCCCAGCGTTGCGGGATACGTATAGAAGCGCGCGCCCGCATCCTGAATATCAAAGACCACGGCATCCAGCGTCTTGAGCACGTCCAGCGGTGGCCGCTTCTTCGCGTCCGTGCCGCCATACATCGAATACACGGGAACGCCCGTCACCGAGTCAGTCGTATTCTGAACGTTCAAGTCATCCTGCGTGCCAAAGATTCCGTGCTCCGGCGCAAAAATTGCCGCCAACTTGATTCCCGGCGCAGCGGCTAGCACGTCGATCGTCCTTCTGCCCTGCCCGTCCACGCCGGTGTTGTTCGTCAGTAGGCCAATCGTCATCTGCGTCTTGTCCTGCTTTAAGGACGCAAAATTGTCCTGCTCCAAAACATCAATCCCGGTCAGCACGTGCCCGTTGCGCGCCGCCACGTGCCGTGAAGCTGTCGCCGCTTCGTTGTAGCCGGTAATCGCCAGCAGCTTTTCCCGATCGGCAGAAGTCACATCCAGCTTCAGCACTCCCGCCACCGCAGTGGCCACGCGCGACCGCAAGGAAATAATCGCCGGCCCCTGCCGGGGCAGAACAGAATTCGTCAGCAGGATCACATACGTATCCGTATAAGGATCGATCCAGATCGATGTGCCGGTGTACCCGGTGTGCCCAAACGATCCCACCGGCAGCAGCGCGCCCCGGTTCGACGAAAACGAAGAATCAATGTCCCAGCCCAGCCCGCGGACTTCCGTCGCATTCGGCGGCTGTTGCGGCGTCGTCATCTTCTCAATAATGTCGCCATCCAGGATCGACTTGCGGCTGATCAGCGCCTGCGCGTACAAAGCCAGGTCGCCCGCCGTGGAAAAAACTCCAGCGTGCCCCGCCACGCCGCCCATTCTGTCCGCCCGCGGATCATGCACCACGCCCCGCAGGATCTGCTTTCTGTCCGGCGCAAAAGTTTCCGCGATTTTGCTCTTCCATTCCGGAGGCGGCAAAAAGCGCGTGTGCTTCATGCCCAACGGTTGAAAAATATGCACGGCCGCGTACTGATCCAGCGGCATGCCGGAGAGGCGCTGCACCAACTCGCCGAGCACAATGAAATTGGTATCGCTATAAACAAAGGTCGAGCCCTGCGGCGCCTGCAGCTTTTCTTCATGCGCCAGCCGAAACGCCGTGTCGCGTCCCACCCAGTAAGGACTCAGGTCGATATCCGGCCGCAGCCCGGAATAATGCGTCAAAAGCTGCCGCACCGTGACCGAGTCTTTTCCGTTCATGCCGAAGTCGGGAATGTAGTGCGCCACCGGCTCATCCAGCCGGACTTGTCCGTACTGCACCAGACGCATCACGCTGGGCGTTGTCGCAACCACCTTGGTCAACGATGCCAGATCAAAAATCGTGTCCAGCGTCATGGCTTCCGGACGCGGCGAAGTGGCGCGAAGCCCAAAAGCTTTCTGGTGCACGATCTTTCCGCCGTGTCCCACCAGCAGCACCGCGCCGGTAATCACCTGGTCATTGATCTGCTCCTGCACCAGCAGATCGACGGGTGAAAAGTTGACCGTCTCCTTGCTCTCGGGCGCAGGCTTCTTTTTCTTTGGCCCGGGCGCACCAGCAGCCGAAAGACTCTGAACAGACAGAATAAGTATGGAAATGAAGCCAATGGCTTTGCGCGGGAATGTCATTTGTAAACTAATGTGTTATAAACCGAAAACAAAAGCAACACGAGGCAATTTTCTGCACCAAAGTACCAACAGCACGCTGTCCCATTCGCTCAGCCAGCAGGACAGCCAATTTCAGCGTGCCTTTAACGTCCTTCGCTCTGGCATCGAGCAGCGCGCTTTTCCCGGAGCTGCCGTCGCCATCGTTCATCAGGGAAAGCTTATCGCCCACAAGGGCCTCGGGCATTTCACTTACGATGCAGCATCCCGGGACGTAATGGCCGAAACCATCTACGATCTTGCCTCCGTCAGCAAGGTAATCGCCACCACTGCGGCCTGCATGATTTTGTACGATCGCGGCCTGTTCAAGCTCGACCAGCCATTGATCGAACTGCTGCCCGGATTCGCCGACAGCAGCGCGGAACAAAAAGATGCCCGACGCCAGGTAACGCTCCGTATGCTTCTGGCGCATTCCTCAGGCCTGCCGGCCTATATCAAGCTCTTTCAGACCGCCCATAATAAGGACGAACTCCTAAAGCAAGCCCTCCGCGTCCCCCTTACCGCCGCACCCGGCTCCCGCGCCGAATACAGTGACATCGGCTTCATCCTGCTGGGCGAAGCATTGCAAAAGCTTTCCGGTGAGCCTTTGGATCAATTCTGCCAGCGTGAGATCTTCGCCAAACTCAATCTTTCCCACGCCTGCTTCAACCCGCCAGCCGACATGAAATCCTCAATCCCGCCCACTGAAGACGACCGCACCTTCCGCCATCGCCTGATTCAAGGTGAGGTCAACGATGAAAACGCTTCCGTCCTGGGAGGGGTCGCCGGCCATGCTGGCTGTTTTGCCAGTTCCCTGGACGTGTCAGTTTTTGCACAATGCATGTTACGGGGAGGCACACCTTTGGTTCGACGCGAAACCGTGGAAATTTTTACCCGCCGAGAGGATTTTCCTCACGGCACTTCGCGCGCCTTGGGATGGGATACGCCCTCCCAACCGTCTCAGTCAGGAAAATATTTTTCCGCGCGCTCCTATGGCCATTTGGGCTATACAGGTACCTCACTATGGATTGATCCTGATCGCCAGCTTTCAGTCACTCTGTTAACCAATCGCACATGGCCGGACCGCGGTTCGCAGTCCATCAAGCAGTTTCGGCCGGCTTTCCACGATGCCGTTATCGAGGCGCTTCAGTAAGGTATGGATGGCGTGAATCCCAAAGCCAAACTTCGTGATCTCCGGACCGAGCAGCAGAACCTTGCCTCCTCCGCCCTCGATACCATGTCCGCGCTGGAGATTGCCCGCGTCATTAACCAGGAAGATAAGAAGGTAGCCGCAGCCGTTGAGAGTGCCTTACCGCAAATCGCGCAGGCCATTGACGCTATTGCCAGTGCGATTCGCAGCGGCGGAAGGCTGATTTATGTGGGTGCGGGCACTAGCGGACGACTGGCCGCGCTCGACGCCGCCGAGTGTCCTCCAACGTTCAATACCGACCCCAAAACCGTCCAGTACGTAATTGCCGGGGGCGATAAAGCCCTGGGCCATGCCGCCGAATACAGTGAAGATTCCAGCTCTAGCGGGCGCAAAGATATGGCCAAGCGCAAGCCTGGCAAGAAAGACGTGGTGGTGGGAGTTGCTGCCAGCGGTCGGACCCCTTATACCCTGGGCGCTCTGGAACATGCACGCAAGAAAGGGGCCAAAACCGTAGCTCTGGTCTGCAATCGTGGCTCAGAGATGGGTGCTCTGGCCGATATTGAGATCGTGATCGACGTCGGCCCGGAAGCCGTTTCCGGTTCCACCAGGATGAAGGCTGGTTCTGCACAGAAGATGGCCCTGAACCTGCTAACTACAGGAACGATGGCCCGTCTTGGGTATATCTATGGCAACCTGATGGTGAATGTCCATACCAGGAATCATAAGTTAATGGAACGAGGTCTGAATGTTTTAGAAAAAGCTGCTGGGGTTGACCGCCAAACTGCATCAAAAACTCTTGAGACGGCGGACAATCAGGTGGCCATAGCCCTGATTATGTTGAAGACCGGGTTGTCCCGCACACAGGCGGTTAAAAGACTCAAGAGCGTTAAGGGTAATGTCCGAGAGGCGATCGCACAGGGTGATTTAAAATGAAGCTAGTTCCCAAGTCAGCGAACGGCAGTTCCAGCAAGGCAGAGCCTCTGCTGTCCGTGGCTGAACCCGATTTCAAGAAGCCGGTCTCGCGCAGTCGGACCATTCGGATTGACTTCAGGAATGCGCCTGTTGCGCCAGAGAGTCTTATGGATAAGTTTGTAATTCGTGGTGGCAATCCCCTGGTGGGAAGCGTACGCATTAGCGGCGCAAAGAATGCCGCTTTGCCGGCGATGGCCGCCGCCATCCTTACCGATGAGCCCGTAATTTTGGAAAATATTCCCGATGTCCGCGACATTCAGACAGAGCGCAACCTTCTGGTCTCAATGGGCGCTGATGTCGAACTGGGCTACGGTCGCGCTTCTCATCGCACCACGATTTCCTGCAACAATCTGGTCAATCCTGAAGCTGCTTATGAATTGGTAAAGACGATGCGTGCATCCACGCTGGTCCTGGGGCCGCTGCTCGCGCGTATGGGACGTGCCCGCGTCTCCCAGCCCGGCGGCTGCGCCATTGGCGCACGGCCTATCGATCTCCACATCAAAGGCCTGGAACGGCTCGGAGCTTCTATCACGCAGGAGCATGGCTATATTGAAGCCAGCGCGGAGCGTCTCCGCGGCGGCCACATCATTTTTGACAAGATCACCGTCACCGGAACTGAAGATCTCATGATGGCCGCAACGCTCGCCGAAGGCGAGACCATCATGGAAAATTGCGCGCGTGAGCCTGAAGTGGTGGATCTGGCCGCGCTGCTCACCAAGATGGGAGCAAGGATCGAAGGCGCGGGGACGCATACCATCCGTATCCATGGCGTGGAGAAGCTTCATGGCGCGCGCCATCGGATTATTCCTGATCGCATTGAGGCCGGGACTTTCGTGATTGCCGCCGTGCTCACCGGAGGCGACCTGCAGCTTACCAGTTGCGATCCCTCACATCTGGGCTCATTGATTCAAAAGCTGGAAGAATGCGGCGTGAGCATTACGGCCGGAACGGACTCCATGCGCGTGACCAACGGCCACCAGCTTCAAGCAGCCGATATCACTACAGAAGAATTTCCCGGCTTCCCCACGGATATGCAGGCGCAATATATGACTCTGGCCACCCAGGCGCAGGGTACCTCGCTCATCACTGAAAATATCTTTGAGAACCGCTTCATGCACGCCGGCGAACTGGTCCGTATGGGAGCCCATATCAAGGTGGAAGGCAGCCGCGCCATCGTTCGCGGCAAGACTCCTCTGAGCTCCGCCGCAGTCCAATGTTCTGATCTTCGCGCTTCAGCATCTCTCGTCATCGCTGCCTTAGTGGCCGACGGCGAAACCATCATCGACCGCGTCTACCACGTTGACCGCGGCTATGAGCGCATTGAAGAAAAGCTGAAAGGCGTGGGCGCACAGATCCGCCGCATCGGAGAGATTCTGCCCAGACGCGCAGCTGCGCCAAGCGTTGTAGCGTAAAGCCGAGAACACTCCCTTCGCAGTGCTCTTTTGAATGGGTTCTTGCTACGCTCTTTCTCGCAATGAAAATGCAGGATTTACGCAACCGATCAGCATCTCCCACTTCCCGTTTTGGAACAGTTCTGAATTTTTCTAAGCGATTTATTATCCTTTCTCAACGCGCGCGCCGTACCATTGAATTCTTCGTTTTAATACGGAGCGAACAAGCGCATGCCTCTTCCCGGCAAGACTCTAGGTTCGATGGAAAGAAGTTCGGTGGAAAGCCACAGCAATCATGGTGAGCCTTTGCCGCTGTTCCGTCCGGAGGCGATTGCCGCTCTACAGCAAAAATTCTATGGCGAGATTATTCTCGTCCGTCCGTTTTCCCTGATGTTGCTCTGTTGGTTCGCACTGGGGATCACGGCAGCCGTCCTGGGATTTCTCTTTCTCGGCCAATACACTGAAAGGGCACGCGTTACCGGGGTCATAAGCGCAAGCAGTGTCTCATATCCGGGTTCAGCCGGGGCTGGAACGGGGGCTGAATTTTACGTGCCCGCCAGCCTGCGCGACAGGATGCAGGTGGGCGCTCAGCTAACTTTGCGCTGTGATTCCTGTCCAGCAAAATTTGCTCGTCAGGTGGGAACAGTCATGGAAGTCCCGCAGGTGCCTGTGGATCCAGCGGAGCTTTCCCAGAAAAATCTAGGCCTGGCCGGGCCCTTGGACAAGATCCAGATTTACAAAATTAAGGTGTCGCTTCCGCCACAAGCGGCACAGGCCATGCAAGTCAACCCTTCAACACAAGCGGGAGTAAGAGTGGAAGCGGATATCCCGCTGGGGCATAAACCTCTCATCAAGTGGTTTTTTGAACGATCAGGAAGTTAAAGGGACGTGCGCGGTACTTGCAAAAAATGAAATTTTCCTGGGAACAAAAACTGCCGATGGTCTTTCAGACTGAGGCGGCGGAGTGTGGCCTGGCTTGCCTTGCCATGATCGCCGGTTATCACAGTCTGCGGGTTGACCTGCCTGCGCTGCGGCACCGCTTCTCTGTTTCCCTGCGCGGCGCAACGCTGAACCATATTATTAAGGTCGCCGCCGCTCTTGATCTCACCGGCCGCCCGCTCCGCGTGGAACTGGAAGACCTGGCGTATCTGAAAGCACCATGCATCCTGCATTGGAAGATGGAACACTTTGTGGTGCTGAAGAAGGTCACGCGGAAATACGTCTACCTGCATGACCCGGCGGTAGGGCCGCGCAGGGTCAGTTTCGCTGAAGCCAGCCGCCACTTTACCGGCGTTGCGCTGGAACTGACTCCCACACCCAGCTTTGTGCAGCGGGAAGAACGCCGCCCGCTCCGCCTGCGCGATCTCATTGGCCGTGTCTCCGGTCTCAAGCGCGCGCTGGCGCAGATCTTTGTTCTGGCTTCCGCTCTGGAAATATTCTCCATCATCAGCCCGTTGTTTCTGCAACTCACCGTGGACAAGGTGCTCGCATCGTTTGACCGCGACCTGCTCTTTACCCTTGGCATTGGCTTCATGCTGTTGATCGGTCTGCAATCTTTCCTTGGGGCGCTACGCAGTTGGACCACTCTTTATTTCGGCACGTTGCTCAAATTGCAGTGGTACGCCAACCTTTTCTCTCACCTCGTGCGGCTGCCGGTTTCATTCTTTGAGAAGCGCTACTTCGGTG
>JBAVUZ010000568.1:0-3474 GCA_049697035.1 Candidatus Angelobacter sp.
TTCATAATCTTCATTGTCTTCCTGGCTCCCATCGTGATTGATCCTCTATTCAATAACTTTGAGCCGCTGGACAAAAGCAATCCGCAATTGGTCGACGCGCTTGAGCGGGTAACGAAGCGCGGCGGGCTTGAGATCCCGCGCGATCGCATGTTCCTGATGAAGGCCAGCGAAAAAGTGACAACGCTGAACGCGTACGTGACAGGATTTGGCCCCTCCAAGCGCGTGGTGGTGTGGGACACAACGATCAAGAACGCCACCACGCCGGAAACAATGTTTGTCTTCGGCCATGAAATGGGCCACTACGTCCTTAACCATATCGTTATTGGCATTATCGCCACGGTGATCGGCCTGTTCATCGGCTTTTACATTCTTTATCGGATTGCCAACTGGGCATTCCCGCGCTTCCAGCAACGCTGGCACATGCGTGAACTAAGCGACTGGGCGGCGGTGCCCATGCTGCTTTTGATCTTCTCAATCCTGAGCCTGGTTTCACAGCCGATCGGCAGCACGATCAGCCGGCAGTTGGAACACAATGCTGACATATATGGATTGGAAGTCACGCATGGTATCAATCCCGACTCTCAGGAAGTGGCAGCGCATGCCTTCCAGGTGCTGGGAGAGCTTGCGTTGTCCTACCCATATCCCAGCGACTTTTACGTGTTCTGGTATGCCGACCACCCGCCGATTCGCGACCGCGTGCCCTTTGCCTACAACTATGATCCCTGGAGCAAAGGCGAGCAGCCCAAGTACGTGAAGTGAAAATAAATCGCGAACCGACAGGAGTTATTAGGAATCGCCAATTCTCCCATTCTTTCCACAGCCTACCTCTTGTATAATTGATCGTGCACCCCAATCGGTCCCACGGCAACGGGCGCAAGCCACTGCAAAGCCGGGGAGCAGAACCCCCAAAAATCACCTGGACGACCCAACAAAAACCTAAACAACCCATTCGTGCGAGGAGTTCATGGCAGCGAAATATGTTTTCGTGACCGGCGGTGTTGTGTCTTCACTGGGCAAGGGACTGGCGGCGGCTTCGATCGGCTGCCTGCTGGAAAGCCGCGGCCTGAAGGTCAACCTGATGAAGTTTGACCCGTACCTCAACGTCGATCCCGGCACCATGTCGCCGTTCCAGCATGGCGAGGTCTTTGTGACCGACGACGGCGCCGAGACCGACCTGGACCTGGGCCACTATGAGCGCTTCACCCATGCCAAACTCTCGCGCGACAATAACTGGACCACCGGCCGCATTTACGAGCAGATCATCACCAAGGAGCGGCGCGGCGACTACCTGGGAAAGACCGTGCAGGTGATTCCGCACGTGACCAATGAGATCAAGGCCGCGATGAAGAAAGTGGCGCAGGACGTGGACGTGGTGCTGGTGGAGATTGGCGGCACGGTAGGCGACATTGAATCTCTGCCGTTCCTTGAGGCAATCCGCCAGATGCGCCAGGAGCTGGGCCGCGACAACACCATTTTTATTCATGTAACGCTGGTGCCGTGGATCGGCGCAGCGGGCGAACTGAAGACCAAGCCGACGCAACACTCGGTAAAAGAGCTGCTGAGCATCGGAATCCAGCCAGACATCCTGCTGTGCCGCACGGACCGTTTTCTCTCCAAGGAGCTCAAATCAAAGATCGCGCTCTTCTGCAACGTGGAGGATGAGGCCGTGATCACCGCGAAAGACGTGGCGTCGATCTATGAAGTGCCGCTGGTGTTTGCGCGTGAAGGCGTCGACTCCCTGGTGTTGCGCTACCTGCGCATGGAAGCGAAACCGCCGGAGCTGGCCCGCTGGGAAGAGCTGATGCACCGAATCTACAACCCCAAGGACGAAGTCCACATCGGCATTGTGGGCAAGTACGTGGAGTATGAGGACTCGTACAAATCGCTCAAGGAAGCGTTGGTGCACGGCGCGGTGGCGCACAACCTGAAGCTGAACCTGACGTGGGTGGAAGCCGAGGGCTTGGAGAGTAAAGACGGCAATCGCGATTACGAGACGCAGCTTGAAGGGTTTGACGGAATCCTGGTGCCGGGCGGCTTTGGCAAGCGCGGGATTGAGGGCATGCTGAACGGGATCCGCTATGCGCGCGAGAAGAAAGTCCCGTACTTTGGCATTTGTCTGGGCATGCAGACGGCGTGCATTGAATTTGCGCGCAACGTCTGCGGGCTGGACGAAGCGAATTCCAGCGAGTTTGATCAGGCCACGCCGCATCGAATCATTTATAAGCTGCGAGAATTGACCGGCATTGATGAATTGGGCGGGACAATGCGGCTGGGAGCCTGGACCTGCAAACTGGAGCCGAACAGTCGGGCGGCGAAGGCCTACGGCACAACGGAGATTAGCGAACGGCATCGCCACCGCTATGAGTTCAACCGGGAGTATGAAGCCGTTTTGACCGGCGGCGGACTGCGCATCACCGGCGCCACACCAGACGGAACGTATGTCGAGATCGTCGAAATCCCCGACCATCCATATTTCCTGGGCTGCCAGTTCCATCCGGAATTCAAGTCCAAGCCGCTCGAGCCGCATCCGCTGTTCAGCAGCTTTGTGAAAGCCAGCTATGAGAACGGACAGAAGCGCCGCGATGCCAAGAGCACGGAAGATGTGGAGATGTTCTTGAGGCCGGAGAGAATAGTGAGGCGGTAGCCCAGAAGTTAGCTCTCTCTGCCCCGCGCAATGATCAGAGTTATGTCATCGTGTTGTTCGCGCCCGCTGAACTTTCGCACCTGGGCCACAATCGAGTCCAATGCGGCTTGTGGAGACGCTTCACAGTTTTGCCGCAATGCCTCAATCAGCCTCTGCTCTCCAAATTCTTCTCCGGCATCATTGAAGGATTCAGTAATGCCGTCTGTATAGAGCGCCAGCGTGTCTCCGGCAAAAAGGCTGCATTCCGCCATGGAGCAGTCCCAATCCTTGAAAAGGCCTAGAACCGTGCATGTGGAATCCAGTCGCTCCAGTTTGCCATCATTGCGAAGGAGGAGGGCGCAAAGATGGCCGCAGTTGGCGTAGCGCAACATACGAGCATCGTCATCATAGGCGCCAAAGAACAGGCTGGCATAGGCGTTCTCGGCTGTATTCTCATAAAAGAGATTGTTGACCGACTGTAGAAATCGCTGTGGTTCATCCCAAGCCATGGTGCTCTGCGTGCGCAGGCTTGCCTGCAGATTGGCCATCATCAGAGCGGCCGCGATGCCTTTTCCTGAGACATCTGCCAGCGCAAAGCCCACGCGGTCCCGTCCCAGACTGAGAAAATCATAATAATCTCCGCCCACTTCGCGGGCCTGAATGCATATTCCCGCATACTCAAGCGTCTGCACTTGCGGCAGGACTTGGGGAAACAGTCGCGCCTGCACCTGCTTTGCGATTTCGAGTTCATGAGCGGCGCGCCGGTCGGCTTCCAGCTTTGCAGCGATAGCACGCCGTTGCGCTTCAATGGCACGGCTGATTTCGTCCAGGCTCACCAACGCAAAAGAGTT
>JBAVUZ010000569.1:0-6061 GCA_049697035.1 Candidatus Angelobacter sp.
CCGACGGGAATTCCGGTACCGCCGGGCGTAGGTTCCACTTGCCATCCTGCGACGATGCAGTAGCTATTCGAGACACTGCTTTCACGGCGCCTTTGGAGCAGGCAGCGGCGGCAGAGATGCAGGCTCCACCTTGCCCAAAGTCGCCGCGAATGCCTGAATGGCTTCGATGTAGCCTTTGGCGAGATCCATTGCGGTCGGCATTTGTCGAAGTCTTGACCGAATGTCCGTCACTCATACTGACATTCTCCGCGCGGCGGAGCCTTTCCGGTAAATCATCCTGATCCCTTCCCGCCAGCGTTCGTCCACGCCTGTGAGCGACCATTCAATGGCCGGAGAAAAATAGCGCAACACCGTGTCCGTTGCCGGATGCACCCTGAGCGACGGCGCGACGAGCATAAGCAATGGCGGCCGAGGCGAGAGCTGCAGGCCAGGGAAATATCCATGTTGCTGGAACTCGCCGCGGCTGTGATGCCAGTGCACGCGCGCCCAGTAATCCAGCCCCTGGAGCGGAAGGTGCATGTCTTCATCCGCTTTCAGCTCCAGGACGGCCAACCGCGCATCGCGAGTGCAGGTCAGCACGTCAATCATCGCGCGATCGGACGCGGAAAATGCCGGTACCTGCGAATAGACATAGCTTTGATTCAGGCTGGAATCCACGGCGGAAACGTTCTTGAAGATCAAAGATTCCAGCCAGCGCTCTGGATACATGCGCCAAAGCGGATCACGACGGTTCCCGTGTGGGCTGCGAGCTTCGACTACTGTCTTTATGAACTCTTCGAAAGCAGGCGCGGTCTCATCGTTCAGACGCGTTTCGTATCCAGGCGGACCAAAGATTATTTCTTCCTCGACTTGAAAAGTGCCCGGAGCATTGGCCAGCCTCACGCGCGCAAGTTCCAATCCGTAGAGACGAAAAGACAGTTCAGTCGCAGAGATCACTGCGATCTCCACTTGCGGCGCCAGCGCCATGATCTTGTTTACCGTTGCGGCAAAACGTGAGCGCACCTGCGCGGCGTCCGGCAGGCGCACAAGGCGCGTCTGTATGTTGCCGTGATCGGCAAGATCAATCTGGGTTGAAGATTCATCGCGCTCATCAAATTCAAACAGCTGAAACTTTGCCGCGGCATGGTTGAGATGTGCCAGCCGAATCTGAAGCGTCGCTGACGTTTTTGGCGGAACGTACAGCCGCAAGCCTTCTATGACAGAGCGTCCAGCTTCGCGCTCACGGCATGCGTCCAGCCAGAGCAGGCCAAAAGTAAGCGCCGCGTCAATCGAGGCCTGCGTTTCCTGCTGGTTTACGCCCATTATGGCGAAGGCGCTGCGGCCTTTGCGCACCAGACCGCGCGCATACACAGGAGAAAAGCTGCGTTCCAGGTCCATGGAAGTGGAAAGCCTTGTTTTATCTAGCGGCCAGCCCGGCGTATCGCGGCGCAAAGCTCGTTCCAATACGCGGGCATAACGGCTGCGTGCGGCTTTCTGCGCGGTCGGCGGGCGCCGATCACGGTCGCTGCAGATCTCCATCTTGATGGGACGCGTCTGTCCGAAACGTCGAACGGTCAACGTCAATGTGCCATTTTTTGACTCGGCATCAAGCACGTGGCGAACGGTGTTGCGCTCCGGTGACCACAGATGAAGCAGGCAACGGTCTTTTTCCGATGACAGAGAATATTGCGCCGTCTCCAGATCAAACAGCACCTGCCCGTCTTCCAGGACCACGGCGCTGCGTGAAGCAGAGAGAAATTCCTGAAGCGTACGTGCGAGAAGAGTGGCAGTCATCTTAAGAGTGGCAACAATTTTTTTGTTGCCACTACATTGAAAAACTCAGATTTAATTCACGGTAAGATTCATTGTCTGGCTGGCTGTCCCGTTGGCAGAGGTCGCCGTAAACGTAACGACGTAAGTCCCTGCAGGAGTTCCCACAATTACATTCGTGACCGTGGGAGGCTTGCTGCCGCCGCCGCATCCGGCTAATACACCCGCAAGCAGAAGCATGCACGTACCAAAAATCGGAGCAAGCCTTCTAACGCGGCGAGGTTGAGTGCGAGCCCTCAAACAAAATCCCGCCATGGCCGCTGAAGAAAGCAGCCCCAGCAGCAACCATAGATTGCGATTACCCGGTTGCGGACCATTTGCCACAGCCGCTCTCGCCGTGGTTGATACGGTCATAGTCACGTTGCCTGAGCTCGTCAAAGAGGTGGGACTAAAGCTGCAGGAAGCGGCGGTGGGCAAGCCGCTGCAACTAAAGGTTACCGTTCCTGCCCCCGGGCCCAGGTTCATCCCGATGACATACTGCGCTCGTGTGCCCGCAAGGACGGTTGCGCTGGGAGTATTCGAGATGATGGAAATCGCGGGGCCAATGTTGACGGTCGCAGCGTCGGTGTTGTTGGCCGGATCGGTATCGCCGCCACCTGAAATGGTTGCACCCGCGTGGGCACTGGGCCCTCCATTCGGATCTACCTTGAACGTTACCGTTATGTCGGGATAATTCTGACCGGGATTCAAAACGTCACTTCGCGTGCATACAAAGGTTGCTAATGTGCAGGTCCACCCTGGTCCCGTAAAGGCTGTGGCAGTCAGGCCCGTTTCCGCTTGTATCACCACGCCAACCGTGCCGGTAGTCGCCGTGCCTCCATTGTTCCGCACGGAGACGGTGTAGGTAAGTCCGGTGGCGCCCTGCAATGCTGAAATCTGGCCGGGAGATACAGTCATCGCCAGGTCGGTCGCCGTGCTTACGTTGACCAAGGTCGAGCCGGTGAAGCCGCTGGCACGGGTGTCGACCACGGAAATCGTCTGGAATCCCAGCGTGCCCAGGGTAAATTGAAACGTATGCGTACCGGCATCACTGTTGAGGAAACTGTAATCGGCGGGCAGGACTGCCGTGTTATCGGAACTGGTGAAATGAACGGTGCCCGTATAGTTGGTGAGCGGGCTGTTCGTGGGGCCGCCCATGATTGTGAGCCGCAGGTTAAAGGGAATGCCCGGCCCCGCGCCGCTTCCAGGCATCTTGAGCACAGGGGGACCGGGCATACAAGCATTCTGCAAATTTGAGAATTCCAGCTGGACAGTGTACGTATTACTGCCAGCGCTCACCGTAACGTCTTGGCCACCGCATATGTCGCCGATTTCGCCCAGCGGAGTGGCTACGGGGTCGGGATCGTACCATGCCAGGGGCGGCCCTAAGACGTTAGCGGAGCCCACCTGTGCGTCGGTGATCGCTTCCGACATTTCATGGCTGGAAACCGCTGTGGCAATTTGCAAGGTGGTTCCTGATCCGCAACCCACGGAACAGCCACCGCTTGAAAAGTCCGCCATCACCCCGTAAGGGATATTGCTGCCGGTACTCGAGTGATATGCGCAGAAACCGCCCTTAACGCAGCTCTTGGTCGTGGCATCAAGTTGGATGTTGACATTCGGAGGGAAATAAACCGCGTAATAAGTATCGACGATGCCGTGCGCATCAGTTTGCGGCCCCGGAAGAACCCCGGCGTTGATCTGGTTCGTAAGCTCTGTCTGGATTTGGGCGTCTGTGACTGTGCAGGCAGTAGTGGGAAGGGTGGCTTGAGGGCAGTTTGCCGGAGTAATAGTGAACTTGCCGGCAAACGTGCCATGCCCGATCGTCTGGTTGCTGGTGCTGGTCCCGTTGGCGCCCACAATTCCGGTCGTGGTGTATTCGGTGAGCATGTCGAAATATCGGCTGGAGGTAATGTCGGTATAAAACTGATCAATGGTGCCGTTGGCGGTGATCGCGGGAGACACGTTCGGTCCCCAGAAGACCGCAATCACCTGAATGTTGGAGATAACCGGGCCGCCCCAATAAGTCAAATGCGCTCCTGTCGGAGCCAGATTGGTAATACCAATCCCGCTCTTCCTGCCAAAGGGGACGATGCGGATCAACTGGTCTGGGGCTGGATTGATCACGGGTTGCTCCTGTGACTGCACCACGGCCTGTGGCTGCGTGGCAGACGGGGCCTGCTCGGCGGACAAGGATGGCTCCGTCCGGCCCAGGTCTTTCATCGCCATGGCGACATCGCTTCGATCCGGCTGCTCGGGCAACGCGGTTTGCGCAAAAGCGCTCATTCCCGCGGCCAGCAGGAAGACCCAAAGAATACGGCAGGTGAAGGTAGACACAAATCGGGACCCTGGAAGGTTTGCGGGAAGAAATGGGACAGACAAGCTAACACCTCAAAACATAGCAAACAGAACCAAGGGGAGGAAAGAAAGTGTACGAAGGTAAGTTCCTGCTCGTCAATAGTAATAGTAAGGAGAGCGCAAATAAATCGCTTTGATGTATTTATCGGCCGTTGGCCGCGTCAGTAGGGATTCTTGCCCGCCTTGGACTTCCATGCTTCAAACGGCGCCAGTGCCTTTGCATCGATAAGTTGCTCGATGGGCAATTCCTGCTGCGCGAAAGGCAGGCAGACCTGCGTCTTGATGAATGAATCGTCGAAGCCTGCGTCCGCTGCGTTTGCGGCATTAGCGGCAAAGTAGACATGCGCGGGCCGGGACCAGTAGATTGCTCCCAGGCACATCGGACACGGTTCGCAACTGCAATAAATCTCGCATCCGGTAAGCTCAAAATGGTTTAACACGCGGCAGGCGGCGCGTATGGCAACAACTTCAGCATGGGCCGTGGGGTCAAGCGTTGGCGTAACCTGATTCACGCCGGTGGAGATGATCTCCCCGTTCTTCACCACTATCGCGGCAAAGGGGCCGCCTTCACCGTGCGTAACATTCTCAATCGCCAGCTGAATCGTTTTATGAATAAGTTCGTTACGGTTCATTCCTGCTCCCTGTAGATCAAAATACCGCCTCCGCCTTGCTAGCCAGCCACTGCATTTTGAGATAGATCACCCGTATGGATAGAAAATAAAAAACAACAGACAAAGACCGGTAAGCACATAAAGCCCGGGTTTTACTTGTCCAATCTTCCCGGCGACGAGTTTGCACAATGGATAAAGAACAAAGCCGGCGCTGATGCCGACGGCAATATTGAACGTGAAACACATCAATGCGACCACAGCGAATGCGGGAATCGATTCAGAGTAGTCGCTGAAGTCAATGCGTGTGATCGGTTCAAGCATGAACAAGCCGACGATGATCAGCGCGGGGCCGTAGGCTTGCGGTGGGATCGAAGTTACAAACGGGGCGAAGAACAACGTCAATGCAAAACAGCCCGCGACCACCAGTGCGGTTAGTCCTGTGCGCCCGCCCGCTTCAATTCCTGTGGCTGATTCCACGTAAGCGCCTGCCGTTGTCGTGCCCATGGCGGGAGCCACGCATGTAGAAAGCGCGTCCACCAGCATAGGGCGCTCAATCTGCGGCAGGTTGCCGTCTTTATCCAGAAAGCCGGCGCGCGCGGAAAGCCCGATCAAAGTCCCCATGGTATCCACAAACGCCATGATGAAGATGGTAAGCACCACGGGAAAAGCGCTCCATGTGAATGCGCCGCGAAAATCGAGCTGCCACAGGATTGGCCCCAGCCCCGGTGGGAGACTGACCAGATGCGCTGGCGGCGCAACGATCCTGGCTGCAAACGCAATCACTGCCGTTGCAATAATGCCCAGCAGAATTGCGCCGCGCACTTTGCGAATCACCAGGATTGAAAGCAACAGAAAGCCGCTGATCGCAACCAGCACTGGAGCACTGGTGAGATGGCCAGCGCGGACAGGTGCTCCAGCAACTCCAAGGGCGACAATCCCAGTCTGGTTCAGGCCGATGAAGGTCAAAAACAGGCCGATCCCAACGGCAAAACTGTATCGCAGGGACAATGGCACCGCTTCCACCACCCATTGCCGGAGGCGGAACACGGTAAGCAGCACAAAGAGGACGCCGGCAATAAAGATGGCGGCCAGCGCGGTCTGCCATTTATAGCCCAGCTGCCCGCATACGGTGAACGCAATGAACGCGTTTTCACCCATATAGGGCGCAATGGCAAACGGACGATTGGCATAAAGCCCCATCAGCGCGCAGCCAAACACGGCCGCCACCACCGTGGCCACAAAGCTTGGTCCGGCGGGAATGCCGGCATTGCTCAGGATGGCCGGATTCACCACCACTATGTATG
>JBAVUZ010000570.1:0-2156 GCA_049697035.1 Candidatus Angelobacter sp.
GTATTACGAGGAAAAACAATACCACTGGGACCCTGAACTTCTTCACAATTGATACCTCATCCCTTCAACAGCCCAAACAACGCAGCACCCTACTAGAGTGTTGAGTCGCGATTGGGGATAACAAGCCTGGCTTAGGGATGTCCGGGCATTGTTCCTTAGTGTTGATGGTGGCTGGTGGAGGGGAGTTGCCACGGGAGCAGCTGCTGCAATTTTGTTTCCCAAAAATTAACCTTAACCCGCTCGTTCTGACCGCGTGCTCTTTCATTTTTATGAGAGTTTTCTCAGCTAGATCACCTGTCTGCCGTCCCGACCGTCCACACTGGCGAGCAGCACAGGCAAGGGCTTACAATCTTCCCATGGCAAAGTCTTCGTCTGAACCCTTTGAAGTTGGCTGCCCGTGCTGCAACGCGGTGCTAAAGGTCGATCCTGAAACCAAGGCGGTACTCTCGCACGTGGCAGCCGTGAAGCCCAAGATGTTCAATGATTTTGAGGCTGCCGCCAAAGCCATGCGTGAGCAGGAAGGCCGCAAGGAATCCATCTTCCGCCAGGCCGTGGACGCGCAGAAGAACAACGCCAGCCTGCTGGAAAAGAAATTCCAGGAAGCCGTGAAGAAGGCCAAAGAAACGCCCGACGAAGGCCGCCCGCTGCGCGACTTTGACCTGGACTAGCTGACAGCTTTGCCCGCCAAACTCTTACTGCTCGGACATCGCGGCGCCCGGCTTTACGCACCGGAAAACACCATCCCGGCTTTTGATCTCTCTCTTAGCCATGGTGCAGATGGCTTTGAATTTGATGTCCGCTGCACCCGTAGCAAACAGTCCATCATTTGTCATGACAATCGTTTTAACCGAATGGTGGTGCGCAAGAGCACGCTCGAACAGATCCATGCAAAATGTTCGGTGGATGGCAAGCCGCCTTGTCTGGAAGACGTGCTTGAGCTCTACTCGCGCAGAGCGTTTCTTAATATTGAAGTGAAGGTACGCGGCATGGAGCAGGTAGTGCTTGACGCGGTAAAGCGCTTTCCTCCGCAGCGCGGATACTTCATCTCGTCGTTCCTGCCAAGCGTCGTGCGCAAGCTGCATGCTCTGGATCATTCACTGGTGCTGGGCGCGATCTCCAAGTCTTATTGGCACCTGCGGCGATGGAAGGCGCTGCCTGTCAGCTATGTGGTGCCCCACTACACATTGGTTACTCCCAAGCTGGTGGACGAGCTTCACGCCGCGGGAAAAACCGTGATCACCTGGACCGTCAATGACCCGCGCAAAATGCTCCAAGCCGCCGCAATGGGTGTGGACGGAATCATCTCTGATGACACGAAGCTGCTCGTAGAAACTTTAGGAAACCAGAGCCGATATGTGGTCGTTAGGGAAGTTATGGTCCGGAACCGGTTGGCGGCGAAGCCGACTAAGCGGTTTGGAGCGCAGCGACCTTGACTCAAGAAGTACCAGCGGCGAGGCGCGGGCATGCCGAGCCTCTTATCACAAGGCAGAAGAATCTAAAACAAAACCACAATGCCTAAGCGGTTTGGAGCGAAGCGACAAAAAACAAAGACAAAAACGACCTTCCTGCCGGGCCGCGACAGGAAGGCCAATTCACCTCAATGGATACAACTAAGCAGCAGGCTTAAGAGCAGGCGCAGCTGCAGGCTCAATGAATTGCTCCGTCTCCGTCGATCCCTCCATTGCCGTGATGGACGACTGTCCACTGGCAATGGTTTGGGCAACTTCATCAAAATATCCGGTGCCGACAAACCGCTGGTGCCGCACCGCCGTATAGCCCCTATCGGCGCTCTTGAATTCTTCTTCCTGGAGCCGCGAATACGCCGTCATGCCTTCACGCGCGTAGCCATGTGCAAGCTCAAACATGCTGTAATTCAAGGCGTGGAAGCCGGCCAGCGTGACGAACTGGAACTTGTATCCCATGGCGGCCAGCTCCGTCTGGAATTTCGCAATGGTGGCTTCGTCCAGCTTCTTTTTCCAGTGGAAAGAAGGCGAGCAGTTGTACGCCAGCAGCTTGCCGGGGAACTTTCCATGGATGGCCTCGGCAAAGCGCCGCGCTTCTTCAATGTTCGGTTCCGACGTTTCGCACCAGATCATGTCAGCGTAAGGCGCATAAATCAGGCCGCGAGCAATCGCCGCGTCGATGCCGCCCTTGAA
>JBAVUZ010000571.1:0-2329 GCA_049697035.1 Candidatus Angelobacter sp.
GTTGCGGTCGTGGATTTGCTCCTGCTTGTCCTTGAGCAGCTTCTTGAGTTCGTCATTGTATTTGCGGATGGTGTCGGCAAAGTCGGCGAAGTCATATGGCAGGACGTCGGCATCGGCAAAGCGCAGCACCATCGTCCCAACGGTCTGCGAAAGCGCGCGACCGTAGACAAAGTCTTTATCAGAAAACTTGGTGAACCAGTAAAAGTCGTCGTAGATAGAGTGGTAGATGCCGCCATCGTCCTCACCAGTAAACGACACGTTGAGCGATGCGACGCCCAGATGGTCGAGAAACGTAGTGTAATCACTGCCGGAACCGAGCGCGGCGATACGAAGATCGGGGCGGGTACGCGCGTCTTTACGATCTTCCGGGCGGCCCATGGTAAGCCGGGCAGCCTGGCTGCGCTTCCACACAGAAATATTCTTCTCCGGATCGGTAATGTCACGGGCAACGGTGTTCACGAATTTTTCCAGCGAGTGCGAGCCTTCCACGGCAAGAAAGCCTCGGCCGTTGCCATCAGTATTGATGTACAAAGCGGCGTGCTGCTTGAGTTCGTCGCCGTGGTACTCTGCCCACTCAGTGGAGCCGAGCAGCATGGGCTCTTCTCCGTCCCACGCGCAATAGACGATGGTGCGCTTGGGTTTCCAGCCCTGCTTGAGCAGGGTACCCAGAGCGCGCGCTTCTTCCAGCAACGCGATCTGGCCGGAGATGGGATCTTCTGCGCCGTTCACCCAGCCATCGTGGTGATTGCCGCGCACGATCCATTGATCCGGCGACTCTGAGCCTTGAATTTTGAAGACCACGTCATAGACGGGCTTGATGTCCCAGTTGAAAGCCACTTTCAGGTGGACTTTCGCCGGACCGGGACCAACGTGATAGGTGAGAGGAAGCGCTCCGCGAAAACCTTCCGGAGCTACTGGGCCTTTGAGAGCAGCGAGCAGCGGTTTGGCATCGCCATAAGAAATTGGCAGCGTGGGAATTTTAGTGAGGGTGGTGATGTCTTTGAGCGCCAGCCGTTTTACATCGCCCTTGGACCCCACGCCGGGCGTTGTAGGATCGCCAGGATAGGTGGGCATGTCCATGACGCTACCGCGCTGCACGCCGTTTTCATTGCGCATGGGCCCTTCGGGAAAAACATCGTCCTGAAAGTAGCCGTCGTCGCGGGGATCGGAATAAATGATGCAGCCGATGGCGCCATGCTCCGCGGCGACCTTGGGCTTGATGCCGCGCCATGAGTTGCCATAGCGCGCAATCACAATTGCGCCCTTGACCGAAACGCCAAGACGGTCAAGCTCTTCATAGTCGCGCGGCAAGCCGTAATTCACGTAAACGAGCTTGCCGGTCACGTCACCGTCTATTGAGTAAGCGTTATAGGTGGGCAGTTGCTCGCTCTGCTGGTTTGACGTGGGATCGCCAGCGACGGGCGGCTCCTGCAGCTTGGCGGTGTAACGGGTTGGCTCCGTCAGTTCCAGCACGCGCTCTTTGGGCGTGGGAAAAAGCACGTCAAATTGCTCAATCTGCGCGTCGAGTCCCCAGGACTTGAATTGCGAGAGGATCCATTCGGCATTCTGCTTGTCATAAGGCGAGCCCACGTGATGAGGACGCGCGCTGAGCCGCTGCATGTAATCCCTCATGAGTTTGGGATCGGGGATGGAGCGAAACTTGTTCTCCCAATCGCGCTCAGTGTGCGACGTGGCAGAGGTGAATCCGAAGAGAGCTTCGTCGTCAAAGTTGGCAGCGGAAAGAGGAAGCAGGGCGATCAGGCAGATAAGGGCGATGAACAGAACTCGGCGCATGCAGAGACTCCTGTAAACAAGAACGGAAATTGTATATGAGACAGGTACAGGCAAACATCTTCGCCGGAGAGGCAAAAGACTTTCGCCGCAGATTTACGCGGATAAACGCCGATTAAGCCCTTATCAAAAATGTCCGTTTCGAGTTTACGAGTGACCAGATGGGAAACGAATCAGTGACCGGCGTCACGGCAGCCGGAGTCGCGGAGCATTGATCATGGAAACAGAGGATGTCATGCCTCAGCCTCGCGCCGGTACAAACCAGCCGGGACGGGAGGAATGCAATGCATTTCAAAACAATTCATAAACAACAGGCCACAATGCGAGGCGCCGGCTTGATGAACGCGCATGAGCGAATCAATCTCTGGTATCTTCTGGTCGCCATTACGTTGTTGCTGATCTTTGCGGAAGCGGCCAGGCCGCAGGAGGCGGGCAAAACGCAGCCGCAAACAAGTTCCACGGCCCTGGTTCCGGTCACCGTGACCGTCTCTGTAGAAACGAAGCATGCCAAGGATTTTCCCGTGATTTACCCCGAGGA
>JBAVUZ010000572.1:0-7670 GCA_049697035.1 Candidatus Angelobacter sp.
CGCCCGCCCTGCTGCTCTGATTCAGCTAGAATGGTCAGCAATGGATGGGCTCCTCCACCGGTTGTCAGGTGTCGACCTGTATCGCGAGAACCCTGTGCTGCGGTATAGCCTGGCGCTGTTTTTTGTGTTGGCGGCGCTGGCCGCAAATTTTCTGCCCATTGTTGGGCAGCGGCTCCCTTTCTTCTTCTTTTTTGCGGCGGTGGCGCTCACGGCGCGGCTGTGCGGGTTTGGCCCGGCGGTTATGGCCACGGTGCTTTCCAGCTTCCTGGCGAATTTCTTTTTTTTGCCGCCTTACTTTTCGTTTGGCTTTGGGCCGAATGCGCTCGTCCAGGTTGTTCTTTTTGTGATGGTTTCACTGTTGATCACCAGCGTTGCTTTGCAGAAATCGGCGGCGGAAATGGCCGCGTTCAAGAGCCAGAGCCAGTTGGCGGAAACGCTCAGGACCATCACGGAAGGTTTTATTTCCTACAACCCTGACTGGACGATTAACTACGTAAATCCCGCCGGCGCGCGGTTGTGCGGTTCCACCGTGGCGGAAATGACTGGACGCAGATTATGGGAACTCTTTCCGGAAAGCGTGGGCACTGAACTGGAAGCCAATTTCAAGAAGGCAATGCGCGAGCGCGAGCCCGTACACTTTGAGACGTTTTATCCGCGGCTGAACCGCTGGTACACGATTTCCGGCTATCCCGGATCGCTTGGCCTTACGGTGATTTTCCAGGATATTTCAGAGACCCGGCAAACCCGCGAGGCCCTGCGCACTACGGAGCGGCGGCTGCAAGTTGCGCAGGTGTCCGCCCGCCTGGGCTCGTGGGAGTGGAAAGTAAAGACGAACGAGATGTGGTGGGCTGACGGCATGTGGCTGGTGCACGGGCAGCCTGTCGGTCTCATGGCCCCGACCTTTGAACATGGAATGGCGTTCATTCATCAGGACGATCATGATCGAGTGCACCTTGCGATCCAGGAAGCCCTGGCGGGTAAAGGCGAATATGAAACCGAATATCGCACCACGTTCCCTGACGGCACAGTGCACTGGATTGGCGCTCGCGGCAGGGCCATCTTTGATCAGGCCGGCAAGCCGGAGCGGATGATTGGCGTGGCCATGGACGTTACCAGCAACAAGCTGGCGGAGGATGCGTTGCGCAAGTCAGAAAAACTGGCTGCAGCGGGACGGCTGGCTGCCACCATTGCGCATGAAATCAACAATCCGCTGGAAGCCGTGACCAATCTGCTCTATATCCTGCGCATGAACGACCAGTGGGACGACAATTCCCGCAACTACGTGGCCCAGGCCGAGCATGAACTGGCGCGCATTGCGCATGTGACGCGGCAAACTCTTGGCTTTTATCGCGACACCACTTCACCTCACGTAATGGACCTGCCGAAAATCGTGGAAGAAGTGCTGTCGTTATATTTGCCGCGTATCCAGTCCAAGAACATCCGGCTCACCCGCGAGTACGATGAGACGGTAAAAGTCATGGGATTACCGGGAGAAATCCGACAGGTGGTTTCCAATCTGGTGGCCAATGCCATTGACGCGCTGCCGACAGCCGGAGCGCTGCGTATCCGCGTGCACCATGCCAGAGAGTTGCACAACTCACATCGTGCTGGCGGAAAAATTGTTATCGCCGATACCGGCAGCGGCATCACGCAGGAACATCGCAAGAAACTTTTTGAGCCGTTCTATACCACCAAGCAGGACGTGGGCACAGGGCTGGGACTTTGGGTGTCACGCGAAATTGTGCAGAAACACGGTGGCAACATCACTCTGCGCAGCAGCGTTGCTCCTGGCCACAGCGGGACGGTGTTTTCTATTTTTCTGCCGGAATAAGGAGGCAACAGTCTTGGCGGTATTCTTAGCAGCGCTCATCTTCGCTTCTGGTTGCGCTTCACGCTGCTGCATAGCTTCTTCCACCGCTCCTTTTCTGTGCGACGCAGATTTGGGTCCACTTGCGCCGCCGCATGGCGCAGTTCACGCTGCAACTTTTGATAGCTGCGCCAGCGCGCGTCGTCGATTTCACCGGACGCGAGTGCGTGCTGCACGGCGCAAGCAGGTTCCGCCGTGTGAGTGCAGTCGCGAAAGGCGCACGTCGCCGCGAGGGCTTCAATTTCCGGGAAAGCCTCATCCACTACGGAGTGTGGGCTTCCCTGCCGCAAATCTTGCGTCCATAATTGCAGTTCACGGATTCCCGGATTGTCCAGAATCAATCCGCCATTGGACAGGAAGAATAGCTCTCGATGCGTCGTTGTATGGCGTCCGCGACTGTCAGACTCGCGCGTCGGCTGCGTTGTCTGCGCCGCTTTTCCCAGGAGTTGATTGACGATCGTCGATTTACCTGCACCCGACGATCCAACCAACGCTGCGGTTTTTCCTGCGGCGATCATCGGCAGCAACGTTTCCGCTGAATTCTTTTGGCCGCTGCCGCTCAGCGCCGAGATCGCCAGCACCGGAACATCCGCAGCAATGGCCTTCACTTCCGCAATGCGCGTCTGCAGGTCAACGCCCAGATCAGCCCGATGAAGATCGGAGTGATGAAGATCGACCATATAAAGGTCGGCTTTGTTGAGCACGATAACCGGCTTTGCTCCGCTCTGCGCTGCCGCTATTAGATAGCGTTCCAGCCGACGTAAGTTATAGTCATGGTCCAGTCCGCAAACGATGAACAGCAAATCTACATTCGCGGCGATCACCTGCTCTTCCCCGGATGTTCCGCTGGCCTTGCGAGAAAATTTTGTCCTTCGCGGCAAAACATCTGTGATGATGCCCATGTCCGCAGGCGAATATTGGCGAACCGCAACCCAGTCGCCCACAACAGGCAGATCAGCCGCTTCAGCGCGATACAGCAGCGCTCCCGCTAGTTCGGCGTCGGCTTCGCCCGCCTCTGTCCACAATGAATAGCTATGCCGATGTTGCGCCAGAACGCGCGACGGCCTCAGGCCCTTTCCAGCAAAATCAGCAAAATTCTCCTCCCAAACTTCATCCCACCCTGCTTGTTGCAGCATTCGGTACACTCCAATTCGGTTGCGGAAACCAGCGCGTTCCGCGCAAGGCGCAGACACACGTCGGGAACCTGATTGTGAGGAGTTGCTATAGAAAGAACCGAATTAAAGGACAGCAGTCATAGGCGTTCAAAAAGAGTGTATCGCAGGTGGCGGCAGAAAGTTAAGGTTTTTTCCTGAGCCATTCATCATGAATCACGGCATTTTTGCTGGCCGGCAGAAACCAGGAAAACGGCGGAAAAATAAGCCTTCCCGCTTGTTACCTCGGTACTCTTGTCGCTTTTTCCGGCTCCTGCGATCATCACAGTGCATCAAGAATCTGGCTGGTGGTTTCGGGGGAAAGCACCCGGTCAGATTAGGGCTCTTAAACAGGCCTCGGCTTAAACCGAGGCCTGCAGTTTTTTTCAGTACTTTCTCAGGCAGCCTGCCGGACATCGGACCAGACTCGCCGAATCCCCAGCCTACATATTTCCTTCATCCGCCGACGGCCCGTAAATCGAAGGAACAGGAATGTCATTCAGCCGCAGGTAAACGCCCAGCTGTGCACGATGGTGAATGTTGTGGTTCAGCAAAAAGCTGCGCACCACCGCCACGCGAGGCAGCGTAAGCACTGTGTGGCTTCCTGCCGTCAGCGTCCAGGGTTTCATGAAATGAGCGTCAGTGGAATCTGCAATTGCCTTGCGCGCGACAGCCGTGGTCTTGTCAAAGGACGCCAGCACTTCAGCCCGCGTTTTAAATTCTGGGTTGGGCGGCGCTGTGCTCACATCAAAACTGTCCTGGCCAAAAATCGCTTCCGCCCAGTGATTCATCGTCGCCAGATGCGTCGCCAGTGCGCCCATCGTCATGGACTTGGTATGTGGCTTAAAGCTGAATTTGTCTTCCGGAACGCGCTCCAGTGACTTGCGCGTGTTGGCCATTTCCTGATCGAACTCCGGCAGAATCGCCTGACTGATGTTTCTGCTCTCTTGCTGGAATGTCTGTGGCTGTGCAGCCATGGTGCCTCCTTGAACAATAATCGTTGATCAGATGATTGTACTCATGCCGTGGGCGCAAAAACTATTATTCTCCCGTCCATTTTTTTGGGCCGATAAATTGCGGATCACTCACACGACGATAGCAGTCGCAGAAGCAGTGCACTTCGCCCCTGATGCTCCCGGCGGCCATTTTTGATACTGTTATTGCTTCAGCGGAGGTTTTATTTATGTCCACGGCCGCTCACACCACTAAATCGCCACGCCAGCTTTATGACATTGCCAAAACCCTCGGCGTATGGGACCCGGCAAAGATTGACCTCACTGAAGACAAAACTCACTGGCAGATGCTGAACCCAGAACAGCGCGAGCAGCTCATCAAAACTTGTGCCCTCTTCTATGAAGGCGAAGTCAGCGTCTCAGACACGCTCGCCTGGTTCATGCTGGCCATGCCGGATCTTGACCGCCGCATGTTTCTTTCCACGCAGATTTTTGAAGAAGTAAAACACGCTGAGTTTTTCGAACGCTATTTTCAGGAAGTCTGCGGCAGGGTGGATACGTCCGCTTATCTCGTCCCGGAATACAAAGGTGTCCTGCTCGATGAACTCCGCCGGCGCGGTGAAGCCATTGGCCAGGCGCTTACCAGCGGCAAAGGCGATCTTCCGTTGGCGCTCAGCCTCTTTGCGTGCCATTACATGGCCGTGGTGGAAGGCACCATGGCGCTCACCGGATATGAATTTTTTGAAGACTTGCTGGCCAAGACCGGCATGTTCCCTCGCCTGCTGGAAGGCATCAAGCTGATCCGCTCCGACGAAGGCCGCCATTTGGTGCATGGCATGGATTTTCTGCGCGAACAGTTGATCAAGTATCCGGATCATGTGGCGCCAGTGCGCGAATTATTCAATACGCAGGCTGCGAACATTCCTCGCCGGACGGATTTCGTCTTTACGCCCAACCCGCTTGGTCTTGACCGTGAACGCATCCAGCAGATCTCTTATGCGAACCACAATCAGCGTATGCGTGAGGCGGGATTGGAATAGCTTTTTTCTGCATCTCCCATCCCCACTGAATTCTTTTCTATCGTTGGCTTTTTGCCGAAGGAAATGGAGTCCGTCTTTCGTTATTACGTAAGCAGAGCAGAAGAATCTTCGCGGCACCTGACGCGAAATCGACGCTCAGGCAGTCGGCCCCTATCCTATTGTTCAAAGGCGGTAGCAAATGGATCTTGGAACAAATCAATTCTTTAATGATTTGGCGACTCATTGGGCCGCTTACGTCGGCGAACTGACGGTCATTGGCAGCGTCAGCATGGCGATTCTTCAGACTGTGAAAGACCTCTTTCCCGTTCGCCAGTGGTTCCAAGAGTTCTATCTGGATCGGTGGGTGAAAGTAGGCGCTGCCGAAGCTCGGGAACGTTTCAAAAAGGATATTTCCGCCACTCGCGCAGAAGAGGATCTGCTCATCCTGGCCGTTGATGGCGATAAGGGCGCGTTCTATGATCTGCAGATAGAACAGCTCTGCGGCCAATATACGGCCGCAATTCAGATGGTACTCGAATTCCCCAGCAAACACCTCGATCTGCTGGCCGTCACAGCTTCAAAGGCAGATGGCAAGGATATCGATTTGGTCTTGGCTGGGCCGCCGGTTCCTCCTACCCAGGAATTTCTTGATGCGCGAAACCGAGTAACGCACCAATGCCAGCGGGCCATTGATGCCTTGCAAATTACAGCGGGCTTCCGCTGGAAGTGGATACTCCAGATCGCGTCAATTGTGGTTAGCGGCTCTCTTGCTTTGGTAGCAATGACATACAAGCCGACAATTGTTTCACCGAATATCGTGAGTGTCATTGGCAGTGCGATCCTCGCCGGTTTTCTGGCGCCTGTTGCTAAGGACCTCCTGGCAATTGTGCAAAAGGCCCGTGGCCAATGAATGATCCGGTTCAGCTAAGCGTCCGCATGCCCGGAACAAATTCTGGCGGACCTGTTGTTCCCGTTCGAGAAGAGCTCGGGCATCTGGATGGCAGGGGGGATTTACTGGTCCTCATACATGGCTACAACAACAGCCGCACCGATGCGCTCACATCCTATGGCCAATTTCTGGATAATCTGAAAACGAAGTTCCCCACTCAAACCGGCCAAATTGCGGAATTTCATTGGCCAGGCGATGAGCCAAACAAGATCATCTCAACCCTCAGTTACCCGAACCAGATAAAACCGGCGGTTGAATCGGCCAGAGAACTGGCAGCCTTCCTGGCTGGGCTTCAACGTGGGGGGCCAATTGTGATTAGCTTGGTAGGACATTCGCTGGGATGCCGCGTCATCATGGAATTGCTTGCGAGATGGACTGGCGGTCTGCCATCGGGAATTTTTATAGGTGCCGTCATTTTGATGGCCGCTGCCGTTAAAGTGAAGGCCGTTGAAGAGGGCGGCGGTTTGCGAGCAGCTACGCTCCTTACCCTTAAGAATCCGGTCTTGTACTCGAAAGGCGATCCGGTTCTTCAGTGGGCTTTCCCTATTGGAGAAACTGCTGGTGGAGAGGGGTTTTTTCCAACTGCGGTCGGACGCACTGGCGGTCCGCCTAATACCTGGCACGTCTCAACTCCGATGTCACATGACGGCCACGCATATGTGCATGGGTCTTATTGGCCCGGGGATGAATCTTCGACAGCCGCCGCATTCGCCCTAGGGGGCGCTCCGGCAAGCCAGACGCCTGAAAATGCCATCGCTAGCACACCCCCTCCGGCGGAAAATGTCATTACAACGCGGTCCATTTCGTCGCGCACTCTCGCTTCACGCCCCGTCTTTGCTTAATCTGCGGACGTCTGAACCGATCAGATGCTCATCGCGGTCCGTAATTGCTGTACGGATGCTGCTGACTTGCTTAGCTTCGCGGTAATGGTGCAATTGCGGCCTTTGGCTTTTGCCTTATAGAGCGCCTGGTCAGCCATGCGGAGCACTTCTGCGGGCGCAAGCTTGTCGCCGTTCGTCGCTGCCAACCCGATACTGACCGTCACGTTGGTTTGCTTCTTGGCGCCGCGACCTATGCCGCTCTTCCCTTTTCTGCGCCGATCGGCGCCGCGCACGGTGAAGACAGATTGCTCAATCACCCGCCGCATCCGGTCAAGGTAAACAAATACTTCTTCTGAAGACTTGTTCGGGAACAGGATTGCGAATTCTTCTCCGCCGTAGCGATAAGCTTTTCCGCCGCCGGTAATGTGCGACAGTCTCGATGCCACCAGTCTCAGCGCCTGGTCGCCCGACTCATGCCCGTAGCTGTCGTTAAATTTTTTGAAGTGGTCAACGTCCAGCATAGCAATGGAGTATGTATCGCCCAGCTTGAGCAGCGCTTCATTCAATGACCTGCGGCTGGGAAGCTGCGTGAGCTCGTCCAGGTACGCCATGGCATAAGACGTTTCAATCAGCGCCACAATCAGCGCCAGCCCACCGGCGGCGAAGTAAACTCCATCCAGATGGCTTGTGCCTGCGGCGCGTAGCGCGATAAACGCCGCCACCACGCTCCACAGCAAACTGCTTTCCACCGCTTTATAACGACGCAGCAGCAGGACCGTCATCACGGCCATCGCCAGGATAAACGCCAGCAGTGCTGGCTGTGACAATCGGCTCCACTGTGAAAATATCAATGGGATAAAAGCTCGCCTGAGCTGCGCGGCAATGTGTGCCACGGCAGGCATGCACAGAA
>JBAVUZ010000573.1:0-2195 GCA_049697035.1 Candidatus Angelobacter sp.
TGCAGTGGGCGTAGCCGCGGGCGCCGGCGGCTCATCCGCTTTTGGCGCAGGTGAACTCTGGGATTGCGGCATAGATGCACCCGATGCTGGCCCGCGCTGTTGAGCGCACGCCGGGGAAACAGAAAGCGCCATCACGGCGCAGCAGCTAATCTCTATCAACCATTTTTTCATCACGGATGCCGGGCTAATCTCTTTACCAGTGTAGGATGCGTGGCGCTCCTCCAACAACCCGCGCCTGCCCACATGATGACCGTATAGGAGATGACTGCGGCTTAACCGACTTTGCGAGTCACTCAGATGCAATTGCTTTAGCCTATCTTGGAAACGCTCAGGATTTCAGCGGCTTCACTCATTGTCGGCGTCGACTTGTCGCGCGTCTCCCAGACCAAGACATAAACCAGAGTCAGGCAGGTCTTTCAAACGTTTGCCGAAGTCGTCCGTCGTCCTATAAAATCACAGGTTCCCTTCAGCGCGCTGCATCTGCTGTGTAGAACGCTTCAGTTTAATAGAACACCAGTAATAGAACACCAACAGAAACTCCAGACATGAAAATTCACGAGTATCAGGCGAAGACAATTCTTGCGAAGTATGGCGTGGCCGTGCCTCGCGGCGAGATGGCGCTGACCCGCGCGGAAGCGGAAAAGGCCGCGCACCGGCTGTTTGAAGAGGGCGCGAAAGGCGTGGTGGTGAAAGCCCAGATCCATGCCGGAGGCCGCGGGAAAGGCGGCGGCGTGAAGGTGGCCAAGAACCTGGAAGAAGCCAAGCACTGGGCAGACAAGATTTTAGGCATGCGGCTGGTCACGCACCAGACCGGGCCAGAAGGCAAGATTGTACAGCGGCTATTGATTGAAGAGACGCTGCCGATCGAGCGCGAGCTCTATCTCGGGATCGTGGTTGATCGGGCGACGGCGCGGCCGGTATTTATGGCGTCTGCCGCGGGCGGCATGGAAATTGAAGAGGTCGCGGCGAAAGATCCCAAGGCGATCATCAAAGAAGCGATTGATCCGACGATCGGCTTTCAGGCATTTCATGCGCGCAAGCTGGCCTTTGGCCTGGGACTAAAAGGCACGCAGGTGAATGAAGCGGTAAAGCTGATGACCGGATTGTATCGCGCGTTTGTGGATACCGACGCTTCACTGTGCGAGATCAATCCTTTTATTACCACCACGGACGGACGCGTGTTTGCGCTGGACGCCAAGTTTGGCTTTGACGACAACGCGCTCTTCCGCCACAAAGACCTGAAAGAGCTGCGGGACATCAGCGAAGAAGATCCGCTTGAGGTGGAAGCCTCAAAGTACAACCTGAATTACATCAAGCTGGATGGCAACATTGCCTGCCTGGTAAACGGCGCGGGGCTGGCCATGGCGACGATGGACATCATCAAGTACGCGGGCGGCTCGCCGGCGAATTTTCTTGACGTGGGCGGCGGCGCCAACGCGGAGCAGATTGGCCATGCGTTTGAAATCCTGTTGAGCGACAAGAACGTGAAAGCGATCCTGATCAATATTTTTGGCGGCATATTGCGCGTGGATACGCTGGCCGATGGCGTTGTGCAAGCCGCGAAAGCGACGAACCTGAAGCTGCCGCTGGTACTTCGGCTGGAAGGCACGAACGTGGAACAGGGCCGCGAGATACTGAAGAAGTCCGGGCTGAATTTTCAGGTGGCGGAGACGATGAAAGACGCAGCGGAAAAAGTGGTGGCTGCCGCGGGAGGCTAGCACTTTGCCGGCGAGTCCGGCATGCGCGACGAGCCGGCTGCAACAAGCGCAAGGGGAATGCAAAATCGGAAAGGTGTCCGAAAGCGGTTTGGAGCGGAGCGACAGAATAAATGGCTATTTTAGTAAACAAATCCACGCGGCTGATCATTCAGGGAATTACCGGACGTGAAGGCACGTTCCACGCCAAGACCTGCGCGGCCTATGGCACCAACATTGTTGGCGGCGTTACGCCGGGCAAAGGCGGCACCACGCATGAAGGCTGGCCTATCTTTAATACTGTGGCGGAAGCCAAAGAGAAGACCGCCGCCAACGCGACAATTATTTTTGTTCCTCCGATGTTTGCCGCTGACGCCTTGCTGGAGGCCATCGACGCCGAAGTGCCTTTAATTATTTCCATCACGGAAGGCATTCCGGTTCTGGACATGGTCCGCGCTTACGAGTTTTTAAAGATCAAAGGCAAGTCGCGGCTGATTGGGC
>JBAVUZ010000574.1:0-2830 GCA_049697035.1 Candidatus Angelobacter sp.
TGCTCCAGTTGAGTAACGTCAACCAGAGGATCACCCGCAACAGCGATAATGTCAGCCAGTTTTCCGGGCTCAACTGTGCCTATGCGGTCCTGCCAGCCCATCGATTCAGCGGCGTTTACGGTGGCGGCGCGCACAACATCCGCGGGCGACATCCCAAGTTCCTTTAGCGCCCCAAACATGACCGCCGTTGCCTCGCCCCGCGTTTTGCCCGGATAGTCAAACCACATGTCTGAACCGGTGGTGAATTTCACCCCGGATTTCAGAATGCGGGCAATTCTGGCTGGCGTTCTCTTTGCTTCCATTTGTTCATATGCCTTCAATCCCTGTTGCAACTGCGGCGGCAGGACCTGTCGTTTATCGATCATCGCGCGCAAGCGCCCGCCAAAGAGCAACTCGGTAATATCCAGGAAAATGCCTTTCTCGCGCATCGTTTTCAACTGCTCGTCTGTAATGTCATTGCCATGCTCGATTGAATCCACTCCAGCATCGACTGCGGCCTGGATGCCTGTTACCGTCGTCGCATGCACCGCCACTTTTACTTTGGCGCGGTGCGCCTCTTCGACGATTGCTTTCATCTCTTCGGGTGTGATGAATCTGTTGTCCGCATCGGCCACTACCTTGATCAAGTCCGCGCCGTAGAGCAGGTCCTCGCGCACGGCCCGGCGCGCTTCGTCCGCGCTCCCCACCTGCAAAAATTCCTGATCGATGATCTGGTCCGCGATTGCGGGATTCAAAGTGCAGGGCCTGTCCTCCCGGTGGAGCAAGCTTGCGGGCAGCCGCCTGAATACGCGGACCAACCAGCCATCCTCGAGCGATGGCGTCTCGCAGTGCCACATCGCCATCGATGCCGGAATGTCCAACCACGCGCACCGTTGTGAATCCGGCTTCAAGGTCCTCGCGCGCGTTATGGGCGCCCATCAGCACACGTGCCGTCGGGCTCATGCCTGCCGCTGCGTTGAGAATAGTTTCCTGCGGAAAAATGCTTGTTCCTGACGTGAGCAGATGCGCGTGGCAATCGACCAGTCCGGGCAGCAGTGTCGCAGTCCCAAGATCGATGATCGCCGTTCCTTTTGGCGCGTGGGTCTGCACTTCAGTGAGCGGCCCGGCTTCCTTGATCTTGCCGTTCTCCACCAGAACTCCTGCGTTCGGAACATATTTTCCCGTTCGGACGTCAAGCATGCGCCCGGCCTTCAGCAAAGTGGTCTTGGCCTCAGGCTTTGTTGTTTGAGCACATGCAAACACGCTGTTCAGCGTAAGAAGCATGAGGACCGTTATTTTTCTCGGCATTTAGTCTCCTGATCCAGAATTTGACACCGGCAGGCCGGTTTCGGGCAAGGAAAGGATGGGAAACGCACTTCCATACGCGCCGATAGTTCTGCAGCTCCGTCCGGAGCAGCTTACATTTTTTGGGGCCCTTCTACCGATTTGGTGAAACGTCCGGGCTGCTACTGCCACTATTTCTACAGTGAATCTTCCGGGAGAAGCCCCGCTTTTTGTGCTGCTCTCAAAAAATTTATTGCACCTTGCTAAAAGTCTGCCGTGTCTAAACCATCAGATAACTAACCGGGCTGGAAAACCGTTCTGCACCTTTTTTACGTATGTTGACCAGGATGAGGGAGTTTTTGGATGTTCCGCCGTAGAAACAAACAGAAAACCATTGAACGGGCCACCGAATACGCCAGCTGCAAAGATTTTAAGCAGATTTTCACTGAAGATATGGTCGGGCTGCATCGTCTCGCCTTTTTGCTGACTGCGGACCACGCCAAAGCCGAGCAATGCTTTGTGAACGACTGGACCATTGTTTGGCGCAGGGTCACTTTCGCTCCCCCCGCCCCTACCCCCTATGTTGACCCATTTCGACCCAAGGTCACCCAATGTCACCCAAGGCTGAGAGAATCGGCAGAGGGTCGCAACGCTTCCCGGTTTGCTGACTGCTGATTGCTCAGTGCTGTGATTGCTTGTTTTCAAAGACCGCCCACCTACAGCATTCCCTCACTGGGAGAGAAACAATCGAATATACCATTTGTTCGCCTTCAAGTCAAGGAAAACGTTGGGACGTTCTGGGGCGCTTTGATATCGGGGTATTGCAATGATCCGGGAATGCCGAAGAAGTAAAGAGTCCGAAACCGAAGCCACGAAAAAGAGGACGACCGGCCTGGAAGATATGAACCAAGCCGCTGTGCGCATCGTCAGGCAAGCAACTCACGCGACTAATCGTCCTGTTCCGGTGCGTTCATTGGCGGGAATGGCAGGTCTAACGTTGTTCCCTTTTTGGGCATAACCTGATCCACCATTTTTACGAATCTGTGCCATCCGTAGCCATTCTTAAGAGCGAGTCTTTGGAACATGAGCAAAGAGTGAATGTGTTGAGCAAGCATTGGGTCGCCCACGTCTTCAGTTAGCCATTGATGCATCCTCTCCTCCCGTTGCCCTCTTTCGTTTTTGGGTGTCTTAATCTCCAGTTCGTGCAACAAACCCGGTGCCAGCCGCTCATACACAAGATCGCGCGTATAGTATGCGACCACGCTATAGCGATTTTTCTTCATTCCGGGCCAAGGCCAATTCTTAAGTTTGTAGATATTCTCGTAAAACTCATCCGGAAATTTCTTTGCCCATGCTGCAAGCTCTTTGCGGATGATCTTCTCCAAATACATTTGGAGGGCATCTTTAGGACGTACTCCTTGGTAGCCTGTAGCCTCGTCGACAAGAGCAATGATGCCGACATGCGCGAGGCTGCGCATCAATAGTTTTGCTTTTGCTGCAATTTGTTTTTGACGTACACCTAGCTTGCCGCCCTCCTCGGCATCGAGCCAAATCTCGCAAATCTTTG
>JBAVUZ010000575.1:0-7229 GCA_049697035.1 Candidatus Angelobacter sp.
GCCACTTCCCTTTCGCTCAGCGATCAGGTACTCCACGTCGCCCAGGCCGGTGAGAGCAAACTGCGACTCTTGTCCGGCATTGCCAGGATGATGGGAGGCAGTCATCTGCGCCAGGTTAGCGCCAAACAGAATATCCGCGCCATTCTTGTACTGCGCAGCCATACGCTGGCCAAACGGTGTTCCGGCAAAGCCGCCTCCACCACCGTTCAGTCCCGCAACAAATTGTTTGAGGGTTGCAGCATCGCCGGCCGCGGCAACAAAATCAGAGCGGACCAATATCAGAAGCTGCTTCCCTTTCTCCGCTGGAATCTGATTAAGCTCCTGTTCATCCACCACTCGTATGTGTTCTTTCGTGCCGGCATACTTTGCCGCTTCCTGCTGGATGAACTGCTTCAGGCCGTCATGCTGCACCTGAGCGACCACCAGAGGCTCGCCATCGTGTCCGTTTAGTGCAACGGAGAAAACAATTTCATCACCCAGATACTGGCCAAGATCGTGGACGTAGTTGATGATCTCGTCAAATTCCGGGCCATTCTTCTTCCCCGCCTGCACTTGCTGCCACCACTCGCGCAGCACGGCGGACTCCTGCAATTCCTGCTGGAAAAGTTTATTGGCTTGCTGGACCGCATCGCCCAGGTTGGGAATACCAGCAAAGACCACCGTATTCGCGGGGAGCGTGCCCAGCACATTGCTCTTAAAGCGCAAGCCCGGCATCTGTACGCTTTCCAGCTTGTTGCTCAAATGAGCAAACTCCGCCAGCAGCGCCAGATGTTTATCCAGATTCTGGCTCCATGCGATCTCTTGTTTTACCGGGACTACTTCCAGGCTGGCGTTGGTCGTAACCTGATCGCCGGAGTGCAGGACTTTCTCCGCTCCAGCTTCAGCCACGCGCACCTCGCCTTCAATTACAGAAATGCGTGAGCCTTTCATGCCGGCGTTTACGGAAAACACCGTGCCCGTAACTGAGACACGACAGTCACGCGCAGCCACATAAAGATGGCCGCTGGTGCGTTTTGCCGCCTGAATGATGATGTTGCCGCGCTCAAGTTGGACTGTGGTGTCCTTGCGGCCCATGGAAACGCCAAATTCGGCGCGCTCATTCATCTCCACCACTGATCCATCGCGGAGCCGCAACATGGCATGTGATCCTCCACCGGTGCGCACCCTCTGGCCTTCAGTGACTTCATCGCCGACTTTAAGCGCCTGATCACCGCTGTAGCCCACGCGGGTCAGTAAACCGTTCAGTGATTCCACACGGGCGCGCATGCCCTGCGGACCGGAAAAGAACTTGTCCTGCACAAAATAAGTCGCGACGGCAAAAATGACGATTGCGGCAGCGGCAGCGACCCAGCGATAGCCAGTGTTCGCGACCTGGGGAAGCTCCTGCTTCCACGGCGCCAGAGTACTGCGCTCGCGTTTGCCGGTCTCGGCTTCGCGACGGCAAGCCACGCACTCATGCAGATGGGATTCCACCAGTAATGCGCGCGCTGGAGCGAGCGTCCCATTGCGATACTGCGGCAGCAATGAGCGCACGTCTTCACATCCGCGGATAGAGACTACCTGCGCGGCGGAAGGAAAAGCGGCTTCCTGGCTTACGCGCTGCCACACGCGCTCTCCGGCGGCTTTCATGGTTTCTTGATCAGGCTGCTCGGCGCGCATGGCGTTCAGCGCATGGTCGAGTCTTTCGCCTGGATTGATGGCGCGATTCTTTTCGTCCGGCTTCATCGGGCACCTCTCGTCAGTCCTTTAAAATCTTTCTTGAGTTGAGCACGCGTACGATGCAGCACCACAGCAACTACCGCAGCCGATGTATTCATAAGTCCGGCTATTTCACGATTGCTGTAATCCTCTATAAATCGAAGCACAAACATTTCCGCCCAGCGTGGATTCAGTTTCGCCAGAGCATGGCGCAACCAGTCCCGGAGTTCAGCCGAATGGGGTCCATGATCTGTGGACACCACTTCAGTCTGGTTCGGGTCTTCATCCAGGGAAAAGGTCTCCTTTTTCCCGCGCAGCAAGTCCAGAGACGCATTCACCGCGGAACGGTGCAGATAACCTGGAAGGTTGGAAATTTCCGGAAATTGCTCCAATCGGACCAGCCGCAGAAAGACGGTTTGCAAAACATCCTCTGCGTCACTCGAATTGCCGGTAACGCGGTAAGCCGCCCTGTAAACGAGGTCTTTGTGCTCCAGAAATATCTGCTCCAGCCCGGGGGAGTAACTGTCTCCGGCCATGACTGCCATATTCGCCTGCGCTATTTGCATTGTGGCCTGCAATTTAGTACGGTGCTCCTCTCAAGATGTCAGACGAGAGAAGAACCCTGTTATTAACCGGAATGGCAAAATTATCACGCCTTGCAATTCCCGGCTGGCAATAGTTACGGCTGGGAAGGCGCATAAGTTCCGGTTATATTAGGGAAATCCTGAATCAGGGCCTTTCATACAAGCCGCTGATTCCGCGAGGTTTAGATCTTCTGGCGCCACAGATTCCGCTCATGAGACAGATGAAATCAATCCAGCTGCCGACGGTTTTTAACGTCGCAACCTATTTTGTTGATCGCCACATCGCTGAAGGCCGCGCTGACCGAATTGCCTATGAATGCGGCGACGAGCGCGTCACCTACCGGCAATTTTTCGAACGCGTCAACCGTGCGGGTAATGCGCTCAGGAATCTGGGTGTCCGGCAGGAAGAACGCGTGGGCCTGCTGCTGCTCGATACCCCTGAATTTTCGTACTGCTTCTTTGGCGCCATCAAGATTGGCGCTGTTCCCATCCCTATCAATACGCTGCTCAAGCCCAGCGAGTACGAATACATATTGAACGATTCGCGTGTGCGCGTGCTGTTTGTGGGCGAAGCTCTGCTGCCACAAATACAGGCGATAGGACGGGAAAAGCTCCGCTATCTCAAGACAATTGTAGTCTTTGGCAACGCGCCCCAAGGAAAGGAATCACTCCAGCAGCTTCTTGACGAAAGCTCACCCGAACTCGAGCCAGAACAGACCTCAAAAGATGATGCTGCTTTCTGGCTGTACTCTTCCGGCAGCACCGGATTCCCCAAAGGGTGCGTTCACCTGCACCATGACATGGTGGTCTGCGCCGAACTTTACGCTAAAAACATTCTGCAAATCACAGAAGATGACCGTTTTTTCAGCGTCGCCAAGATGTTCTTTGCCTATGGGCTGGGCAACGGCCTGTATTTCTCGCTTTCTGTGGGAGCAACCAGCATTCTCTGGCCGGGATCGCCGTCACCCCCGAACATCTTTTCGGTCATCGAAAAGCACAAGCCGACTCTGTTCTTTTCCGTGCCTTCAAACTATTCAACCCTGCTTTCTTATAAGCGTGAAGGCGGCCCGGACTTTGATCTCTCCAGCGTGCGGTACGCCGTTTCCGCCGGTGAGCCGCTGGCCGCAACGCTTTACCATCGCTTCAAGGAACGCTTTAACGTTGAGATTCTGGACGCAATTGGATCCACTGAAGCGCTGCACATGTTTATCGCCAACCGGCCGGGAGCAGTGCGTCCGGGATCGAGCGGGCAGATCATGCCGGGATATGAGGCACGGATCGTGGACGAAAATGGCAACGACCTTCCTGATGGCGAGGTTGGCAGCCTTTTAATCAAGGGCGATTCCGTCTGCGCGTTTTACTGGAACCAGCACGAGAAAACAAAAGAAACAATTCAAGGCCATTGGATCCGCACTGGCGACAAATACTATCGCGATCCGGAGGGCTACTACTGGTACGTGGGCCGCAATGACGACATGATGAAAGTCAAAGGCATGTGGGTGAGCCCCATCGAAATTGAGAGCGTGTTGATGGAGCATCCCATGGTGCAGGAGGCCGCAGCCATCGGCAACGCAGACGGCAATAATCTGGTAAAGCCCGCGGCTTACGTAGTGCTAAAGAAAGACGCGAGCAATACGCCGCAATTGATTGAAGAGATTCGTCAGCATGTTGTGGCCAGACTTGCGGCGTACAAATGTCCGCAAGTATTTGAGGTGGTCGCAGAGCTTCCCAAGACGGCCACGGGAAAAATCCAGCGTTACAAATTACGGCAATCGGTATCGGCCGCAACAAACATTCCCGCAAAATAAGTTTGCAGCTTCCAGGAACATTTTCCGTTCTTCCGGCGTATATACAACGCAAGGAGACGTGTAATGAAAAGACTCCTGCTTTTTTTGTTCGCGCTGTCCTCGTCGCTTACCTGGGGACAACCACAAGCCAGCCATGAACGCCGTTATGAACTCCGGCCCGATCCCAATTGGCCACTGGAGATAGACCTTGGTTCCGGAGATTACCAGATTGTGGCCAGCGCTTCAGACAGTATTGCCGTTATCTACGATGACAGCAATGCGGACGCCGTACGCAAAGTGATGGTGCAGATCGATTCCGGACATGGCCAGAACCACGTGAAGATTGCCGGAGCGAAAGCAAATTTTCATGCCGTGATTGAAGTGCCGCGCAAAACCGATCTGCGCGTACGCATGAGCTCCGGCGGACTCAGCATTGGCGATGTGAAAGGTAACAAAGATATAGAAATCCTCGCTGGCAATCTGGACCCAAATTCTCAGCACCCACAGGACTACGCCCAGGTGGATTTCTCCGTCCGCATCGGCGATGTGTATGCGACTTTATCCAAGACGGTAAAAGAGCGGTTTATGGCGAAGCGTTCACGACAATCTGTTAAGGGTCGCATAAGTCCTACTGATAAAGTGCTCCCCTCTTCCCCCAGTTTGCCAATATGTTATTTGGAATTCGCCGCGCACGTAGGAAGGGCCTGTTTGCGGGCAGCGTAAACGTAGGGCCACGGGTTTCGGCACACGCATGACATTCTCCCGAACTGAGCGACACAGATCAACCCTGAAGCACTACTTTAGGGTGGAACAATGTACCCGCGACCCGGCGGGCGATAGCCAGCAGATCCCTTTGGCCTGCGAATACCCGGACGGTGGGGGCTTTACTAAATTCTGGCAGGTTGACTGCGCCGCCGTGTCGAATCCGGGCCGCACTTTCAGGCGAAGCAACCACGGCGGGAAATTCCGGCAGTACCAGCCGGGGATGAAGAAAAAGCTCGTCAAGCATCTTGCTCGCCTGGGCTTGCTCCAACTGTTCCAGGCTGTGGGCTTTGTCAATTGTGAATTCACGCACAGCCGTCCGTTTGAGCGAGGCAAGATGTCCTCCGCACCCCAGTTTTTTTCCCAGATCGTGCGCCAGGGAGCGCAAGTACGTTCCCGAACTGACCCAGGCGCGAAAGCAAACCGTCTGGCCGTTGCAATCATATAACTCCAACGCTTTGATTTCGACCTGCTTGGGCTTAAGTTCTACAGGTTGTCCCTTGCGCGCCAGGCGATGCGCAGGGATGCCGGCAATTTTCTTGGCGGAAAATGGCGGAGGGTATTGGGAAATTTCGCCGATAAACTCTTGGGCAGCATCCTGCACCTCCTGCAATAAAAGTTCGACAGGCTGTTTAGGACCGGCAAGCTGACCTTCAGCGTCATAAGTATCGGTTGCCCAGCCAAAGCGAATTGTGCCTTCATAACGCTTGTCGGCTTCGTTGTAAAACTGCGCCAAACGGGTAAACCGGCCAAGGACCAGCGGCAGGACGCCGGTCGCCATAGGATCGAGCGTGCCAAGATGGCCCACGGACTTCTCGCCGACAATGCGGCGCACACGCGCCACAACATCATGCGAAGTCATTCCAGCCGGTTTGTCGATGATCAATACCGCGTCCACTTGAGTAACTCCGTTGAATCAAGCATCATACTGAAGAAGCTGCCACCGCATGTTCCCCATCCGAGACGACGCTCCCCGATCGACAACACCGTTTATCAATTACTTTCTTATCGTACTGAATATTGGGATATTTCTTTTCGAGTGGTCACTGCAGCTTTCCGGAGGGCCCCGCGCCAGGGCTGACTTTGAAATGCAGTTTGCGTTTGTTCCTGAGCATGTGGCTGCATGGATGAAAGGATACCTGCCTGCCTCCGTCGCCTTTGTTCCCTTTCTCAGCTCCATGTTTCTGCACGCTTCCCTGCCTCATGTACTGCTGAATATGTGGGGACTGGCGATTTTTGGAGATAACGTTGAAGACCGGCTTGGCCATTTTCGGTATCTGGCTTTTTACATTGTGTGTGGATTGGCCGCCGGCGTTACACATTTGGTTTTTAATTTTAGTTCCACCGTGCCCACAGTCGGCGCCAGCGGTGCGATTGCCGGCGTTATGGGAGCTTACCTGGTCCTTTATCCGCGTGCGCGTGTTCTTACATGGTGGGGCTTTTTCGTCTTCTGGCTGCCCGCGTGGCTGGTTCTGGGATACTGGCTGATTGTGAACCTCCTGAGCGGGGCCGCCTTGGCACTGGCGGAGTCCAAAGGACCGGTGGGCGGCGTGGCGTTTTGGGCGCATGTTGGCGGGTTTGTAACCGGAGCTTTGCTGATCCAGCTTCTACCTACACGAAAGAACGTTTATGCTTTTGAAGATTACTGAGTAAGTGGGATTGCAATGTTCGTTCTGCCGCTAAAGCACACCCGCCGCAGGCCCAATGCGGATCTCCTCAATGGCAGTGTTCGCCGGCGCTGAAACAGCATGCAGCACCGATTGCGCCACCGTTTCCGCCGAGATCATCTTTTCTTTTGGTGCGTCCGGCCAGAACTGGCTCCAGATGTCAGTGTCCGTGGCGCCCGGCAGCAACGCAAGAACGCGGATGCCACGCTTGCGCAGGTCTTCACGCAAGGCGTGGGTAAATCCAAGGGCGCCAAACTTTGATGCATTGTAAGCGGCCATGCCGGCAAATGGCTGCAACGCCGCGACCGAAAGATTGTTCACAATTGTTCCGCCTGGACGCATCAGCGGCAGCGCCGCGCGCGTGACAAGAAATGTGCCGGTCAGGTTAGTGTCGATTACCTCTTTCCAGGTTTCAATCGATAGCTGATCGACTGGAGCAAGTGAGTGAGCGACCCCGGCATTGTTGATCAGAACATCGACTGTGGGGTGCTGTTTGCCGATTTCGCGGAAAAGTTTTTCCACTGACGCAGGATCCCGAACGTCACAGGGAATGCCGGTAACCTGCTTTTTGTCAGCCGAGATCGTCGCGGCGGCTTTCTGAAGGCGCTTTGCATCTCGGCTGGTGATGACCACTGAATAGCCGCTCGCAGCGAAAATGCGGGCCATCGCCAAGCCAATACCGCTGCCGCCGCCGGTAATGACCGCGACTGGGTTTTGCGCGACATTTTTTG
>JBAVUZ010000576.1:0-2999 GCA_049697035.1 Candidatus Angelobacter sp.
GGCACAGCCAGGATCGTTTGCACTGGTTGAAGCTTTTACCGACCGCTGGTATCGCCAGGGCGAGTACGTCACCATTGCCGCCGACGGAACCTTCTCCCAGAAGAGTTATCTGGGTGGCCAGGGTAAGCAACAATGCTCACACCTGGTTCGCGCCCGCCTGTATGATTCGCGCGGGAATGCTCAGGCTGTGGCAAAAAATTACGGAATCGTGCGCGCCGGCGGCCAAGAAGACTGCGGGTCAAGCGCGAAGTAAAGGGACTTGTCACGGCTCCAACCTAATCTTCGACGGAACCCAGTTTTTGATCTTTACAAACCTACTCCGTTTGCTGGCTCACATTCAGCAGGACACCCACGCTGGCCAGCATCACAAACAGGCTTGATCCGCCGTAAGAAATAAACGGCAGAGGGATGCCCTTGGTCGGCAACAGGGCCAGCACCACGCTGATATTGAAGAAGGCCTGCACCACGATCATGGTGGTCACGCCCACCGCCAGGTAGCGGCCGAAGGGATCGCGCGCCCGGAGTGAGGTCCGCAGTCCGCGCCAGGCGAAGATGAAAAACAGCGTGGCGACGAGCACCGCGCCAATCAGCCCCCATTCTTCTGAAATTACCGCAAAGATGAAATCAGTATGTGGCTCCGGCAGGTAGAAGAGTTTCTGTTTGCCTTCCATCAGCCCCAGACCGGTCAACCCTCCGGTGCCCACGGCGATCAGTGATTGGTTAATGTGAAAGCCGATTCCCTGCGGGTCGCGCTCAGGATGGAAGAACACCACCATGCGCGCCAGCCGCCACGGCACAAACATCAGCATGTAAGCCAGCACTGGGACAATCGGCACCAGACCGGCGGCAAAATATCTCAGGCGCATGCCGGCCGCGTAGAGAATTGCGGCGGTCACGCCCAGGCAGACCAAGGCTGTGCCGAGGTCAGGCTGTTTCATGATGAGTCCGGCAAAAAGAAACGCGGGAATCACGGCCGGCAGAAGCGTGTGCCGCCAGTCATCCATGGACTTGGTGCGCGATTCCAGAAAGAACGCCAGAAAAAGAATGAGCGCGAGCTTGGCCAGTTCTGACGGCTGGAATGACATGAAGCCGCCCAGCTTGATCCAGCGGTGCGTGTTGTGCGAGCGATCAAGAAAGAAGACCGCCACCAGCAGCACCGCCGTGACACCCAGCAATGAAAACACGATGGCAGGCTTTTTCCATCGGCGATAATCTACCGTCATGGCCACGGACATTGCCGCCAGTCCCGCCAGGGCCCAGCCCAGCTGTCGAAAGAGAAAGTGGTAGGGCGAGCCGAACTTTTCACCGGCCATCACAGCCGACGCGCTGAAAACCATCAGCACGCCCAGCACAACCAGAAGTAAAGTTGAGCCGAACATCCATTTATCCACGCCGACTCTTTTGGCCACTAGGACCTTTCTCCCGTGGTGACCGGAGTGAGCGACTGGACAAGTTCTTTAAAGACGCGCCCGCGGTGCTCGTAATTTTCAAACTGGTCAAAGCTGGCGCATGCCGGCGCGAGCAGCACGACATCGCCGGGCTTGGCGGCGTCAAAGGCCTGATGCACTGCGCGCTCCAGCGTGCCGGAGCGCACTATGGTTGTCGAATTCTGCAGGTGAGAAGCAATCTTGTCCGCGGCGGCGCCAATCAGGTAGGCGCGCTTCACTCGCTCGCGCAGCAGTGGATTCAGTACTGTGTAGTCGCTGCCTTTATCCTTGCCGCCCAAAATAATGTGGATGTTCGCCGGAAAAGACTCCAGAGCTTTCACCGTGGCATCGACATTCGTGGCTTTTGAATCGTTATAGCAAGTCACGCCGTTGATGGTTGCCACCAACTCAAGCCGGTGCTCCACGGCTCGAAATTCTTTTACCGCCTGCCGCACCTGCTGCGGCGTGCAGCCGGCAACCATGGTCATGGCCACAGCGGCCAGTACGTTCTCCAGATTGTGTTCACCTTTCAACTGAATATCGCTGCGGCCCAGCACTGCCTGCTCGTGTCCATTTTGGCGGAAGATGACCTGATCTCCCTGCAGGAAGGCGCCATGTTCCACGCGCTGCTTGCGGCTGAACCACAATAGCGTGCCTTTGACCTTGTCTTTCAGTGCCACGCAGGTTGGATCATCGGCATTCAAAACCGCAAAATCGCTCGACTGCTGCTTCTCAAATATCCGGGCCTTGGCAGCGACATACGCCTCAAACGTATGGTGGCGGTCCAGATGGTCCGGCGTGATGTTCAGAATCGCGGCAATCCATGGGCGGAACTGCTCAATGCTCTCTAGCTGAAAGCTCGAAACTTCCAGCACCACCATCGTCTCCGGCGCCGATTGCCCGGCCAGCGAGATCACCGGCGTACCAATGTTTCCGCCCACCAGCGTCTTCTTTCCGCTCTTGGCCAGGATCTCCCCTACCAGTGTCGTGGTAGTGGTCTTGCCATTGGAGCCGGTAATCGCCAGGACTTTGCCCTTCAGAAATCGAAATGCCAGCTCAACTTCGCCTATCACCGGAATTCCCAGCGAGCGCGCGTGCTGCAACTGTGGCTGGTCTGACGGAACGCCCGGACTCACGACGATCAGGTCCTGGTCGCGAAAAGTGCGTTCGCCGTGGCGGCCAGTCTCTATCGAAATGCCGCGGTCCAGCAGCGCGGGGACCTCTTTCTGCAACTGGGCTTCGGCCTTGGAGTCGGAAACGATCACCTTGGCGCCGTGCTCCTGCAAAAAAATAGCCGACGACACGCCGGAGCGTCCCAGTCCCACCACCAGAACCCTTTTGTTCTTTAACTCCATCTGAAATCCCATTGTGCCATGAAATTTGCTTTGCGCAAGCGTAAGAGTGTTAGATGTGCGCGTTACCGCAACTTCAGTGTCGTCAACGCGAAGAGCGCAAAGATCAGCGCCAGAATCCAGAACCGGATAATGATCTTGGACTCCGACCAGCCGACCAGCTCAAAGTGGTGGTGCAGCGGCGCCATCTTGAACACACGTTTTTTGCGCAGCTTGTAAG
>JBAVUZ010000577.1:0-10840 GCA_049697035.1 Candidatus Angelobacter sp.
ATGGCGATTGCCTCAGCTTGTCCGTCCACACTGGGAGCCGCAAAGCTGACGCGCGCTGAACCATCGTTGTTAAGCCCAACGCCTTTGATGACGGCGTAGATATGATCATGGTCCGCGACGGCATCCGCCAGACGTTTCAGCACCACAATGCCGGTGCCATTGGAAAAAACCGTGCCTCCGGCTTGCGCGTCGAATGCGCGGCAATGTCCGTCGGGTGAAACGATGGCGCCTTCGTGATACAGATAACCGCGCTTTTGCGGACTGGTGACGGAAATGCCGCCGGCGATTGCCATATCGCATTGATAGCCTTGTAATGACTGGTACGCCTGGGCCACCGCCACCAGCGAAGTTGAGCACGCCGTCTGAATGTTCAGGCTGGGCCCGCGCAGGTTGAGTTTGTAAGACGTGCGCGTTGCTAAATAATCTTTTTCATTGCCGAGCATGGTTTGCAACGAGGCTGCGGGGCTGTCACCGGCGCGTCGCGGCGCAATCACGGCAGGGAAATAAGTGTTATTGGCCATGCCCGCGAATACACCTACCGGCCCGGTGTAGGCCAATGGATCGTAACCAGCATCCTCAAACGCTTCCCAGGCTGTTTCCAGGAACACACGGTGTTGCGGATCCATCAATTCTGCTTCGCGCGGATTAATTCCGAAAAATCCGGCGTCAAAAGTCTCGGCGCCCTGGAGCACGCCGCGGGCCCGGACGTAATGAGGATCGTTGCGAATTCCGGCTGGTTCATTGGGTGCGGATTCAAGCTCGGCCGATTCGAAGAATGAAATGGTCTCTTTGCCGGCGAGGAGGTTTTGCCAGAACTCGCGCACATTTTGCGCGCCGGGAAAACGTCCTGCCATGCCGATAATGGCCACGCCGTTCATTGAATCGATCTGCTCTGGTTGTGACATTTTCTCCGACTATCCCTTTCGGGCCGCCTTAACGCGAGCCATAGCTTCCTGCTGGCGACGGGCGCGGTCATTCACAGCCTGCGCGGCTAAACGCGAGTCGCCATTTCCGGCGAGTTGACTGGCCAGTGCCCGCACGGTTGGATATTGCAGCAAGGTAACGATCGGCAGGCTGCGTCCAAGGGCCTGTTGTAGCTTCCGGTGCGCCTGCACCAGCAATAATGAGTGTCCACCCAGGTCAAAGAAATTTGCTTCCAAGCTGACGCGAGGGTTATCGAACAACTCCTGCCAGATTCCCGCAATGGTGCGCTCCATGTCAGTGCGCGGTATGGTTTCGCTCCCGGCAGCCGTCGTGGGTCGGACGCCAGCCGCAATCGCTGGCGGCAGACCCAGCTGCGAAACGATTTCGCTCAATTTCGTACGCGGCTCTTTTGCGATTTCGCGAAGCACGAGGCCCAGATCCGACAGGACGCGGCGGATGTTGACCGCCTCGAATTGTTCGGGCCGGTACAACATCTTCAATCGAAGCCTGTCGCCAGGCACAACCGTGAGCGTCAACGGATAGTTGGTGGATTCCGGCGCGTCTGCAACTTCCACGGTCACGCTTTCACTCAACCGCTCTGTGGCATCGCCTGAAGCATAGTTTTGAAATACGATCAGGCTATCGAAAAGACGGTGTCGCCACGGAATCCCGCTCCAACCTTGAATCTGTTCAATGGAATTGTATTGATGCTGGCTGGCATCAGATTGCTCGCGTTGCAATTGCTGCAGCCATGCCGCAGCCGGCATCTCTGGAGCAATGTTTGCCCGGACCGGCAGATTGTTGACGCATGGTCCCACCATGCCTTCAATTCCGGGGATCTCCGGAGGACGGCCAGAATAAGCCGCGCCGAAAACCGGCTTGGCGGAAGATTGATAATGGGTCAGCACCATCGCCCACGCCCCTTGCAGCACCGTGTTCAGCGTGATCTGATTTTCTCTCGCGGTATCCTGCAACGCCTGCGTAACATCTTCTTCCAGGCGGGCCGTCTCTTCGCCAAAAGACGTGTGAGCGGAAACCGGAATGACCGCTGGACGCTGCCCAATACGAAGTGGCTGTGGCGTACAGTCCTGCAAATACTCGCGCCAGAAATTCTGGGCGTCAGCGTCTGGGCGACTGAGTGTCCATGCGATGTAATTGCGATAAGGAAGCGGTTTTGGAAGAGCGCTTTTTCCCGTATAGAACTGCGCGAGTTCAACGAAGATGACCGGCCAGGACCAGCCATCGATCAGCAGGTGATGCGTGCTCCACAGCATGTGCCATTCGTCATTCCGTGTGCGAAGCAGGATGAGGCGCAGTAGTTGGCCCGCGGCAAGGTCAAAGGCTTTTCCGCGATCGGCCGCGACAAGTTTTGCAATGCGTTGCCGGCTCTCGGTCTCGTTGAGATCACGGAGATCGAACTCGGCCCACTCCAGCGGACGCGCGGGCAATACCACTTGCATGGCTTCGCGCAGTCCATCGGAAACAAAAGCGGTCCGCAGGATGGGATGTCTTTCGATCACGTGTTGCCACCCCCGCCGCAGCTCCGCTGTATCCAGCGGACCGCGCAGCACAAAGCGCCATTGTTCAAGACCCAACTGGCCAGCGGAGGCTTCCATGGAATAGAAAAGTTTCTGCATGGGCGAGAGAGGATAAATATCTTCAAGAGTTGGGTGAGATTTCAATATCCTTGCCAACTCAGGCGCTTCAAGTTTCGCCAGCGGAAAATCGGCAGCCGACCACTGTTGCACGTCCGTGTGTGCGCTGAGGTTGATCAAGTCTGTAAGGGCAGCAGAATAGCGCGTGGCGATTTGTTCTACCGTGGCCCTCGAATGCACATTACGGCTGAAATTAAATTGGATTTCCAATTGTCCGCCGGCGACGCGCGCCAGCACTTCAATCAGGTGCGTCCGCCTGTCGCTGGGGTGATGCCACAGTCCCACCGGCTCAGTGGCGAAGGAAAACATTTGCGAGCCTGCGACCACTTGATCGAACTGGCCCAGATAATTGAAGAGAACGTTGGCTTGGGGAATCCCGGCCCGCGGAAGCTCAGACAGTTGGTCCCGCAGCAGGCCGTAACCGATTCCTTTGTCAGGAATTTGGCGGAGCTGGTTCTTTAGCGATTGCAAGGAAACATCCAGCCGTGCACCGGATTTTAATGACAAACGCACGGGATAGATGCTGGTAAACCAGCCAATAGTTCGCGAAACGTCGATGGCTCCAATGTCTTCCCGTCCATGCCCTTCGACATCGACCAGCAAAGATTCACGCCCGGTCCATGGCCGGAAACTTTCCGCCAGCGCCGTCAACAGCAGGTCATTGATTTGCGAATGGTACACGGCGGGCACATGCCGCAGCAGCAATGCAGTCTGGTCGGCGGTAAGTCTGGCCGTAACGGTTTCCGTGGACTCTTCGATGTTCAATCCCGCTGCATGGTCTATAGGGAGTTCCGCTGTCGCGGCATCAGGCACTGCCCGCCAGTAGTCGATTTGTGCCTGCACATCAGGCCGTTCCGCGTACTCAGCCAGCGCTTTAGACCAGGCTTTGTAAGAAGCAGTCTTCGATGGCAACGTGATCGGTCTTGATTCCTCCAGCGCAGAGTACGCGCTCTCCACATCTTCAAGGAGCAGTCTCCAGGAGACGCCGTCAATTGCCAGATGATGCACGGTGAGTAGCAGCCGGGCTTCTTCTTTCGTGGCCGTTTCAGTTCTCATTGGAAAATACATCGCTGCAAGTAAAGGCCCTTGCGTGATATCAACAGAGCTTTGCAACTTCACAGCGGCATTGAGAATTTCATCTGGCGTAGAGACATGGTCCGCGCGCGCGATAGTGATGGGGGAAATGTGTTCGGCGTACGACTGTTGCCAGCCGGATGATGTTTGCGTAAAGCGCAGGCGGAACGCATCATGATGAGTAACGGCCGCGGCCAGCGCTTGTTGCAGTCGATCCACATCGATCCTTGGCGGGGCGGCAAACAGGAAGGTTTGATTCCAGTAATTGCGATTCTCCAGCGGCTGCTTAAAAAACCATTGCTGAATGGGCGTGAGCCCGACTTTGCCTGATGCGGCCTCAACCTGCGCGGGCGCGTTGACCGTTTGCGGGCTAATTGCCGCAAGCCCGGCAATGGTGGGAGATTGAAACAGCTCGTGCGGAGTGATGGACAGCCCAGCTTGACGCGCGCGCGAAATCACCTGAATGCTCAAAATCGAATCGCCGCCGAGCTCAAAGAAATTATCATGAACGCCCGGCGCTTCCACGCCGAGCACTTCGCTCCAAATACAGGCCAGCGCTTGTTCGGCCGCGGTGCGGGGCGCTACATAGGTGTGCTTGCGGCTGGCGCGTGACGCGTCCGGCGCCGGTAGCGCAACGCGGTCCACTTTGCCATTGGAGGTCAGCGGCAGAGCGTCCATGGGCATGAACACGGCGGGAACCATATAGTCCGGCAGAGAGGCCTTCATGTGTGCGCGCAGAGCGTCAAGCGCGATCGCTTGCGCGGCACAGTAATACGCCACTAATTTCTTGTCGCCGGGCTTGCCTTCGCGCGCGATGACTACTGCTTCACGAATGCCGGGATACGAGCTGATCACCGATTCAATCTCTCCCAACTCAATGCGGAAGCCGCGAATCTTGACCTGGTGATCGATGCGGCCCAGGTACTCGAGATCGCCGTTCGGCAATCGCCGCGCCAGATCGCCGGTACGGTAGAGGTAACCTTGCGCAAATGGATTTTCAATAAATCGCTCCGCGGTGAGTTCCGGCCTACGCAAATACCCGCGGGCCACGCCAGCGCCGCCAACGTACATCTCTCCGGCTACGCCCAGAGGCACCGGTTGTCTTTGTGGATTTAGAACGTACACGGCGAGATCTGGGATTGGTTCGCCAATCAGACTGCCCGATCCGGCACGCACTTCCTCGAAGGTAATCGGCCGGTAGGTCACATGCACGGTCGTTTCCGTGATGCCATACATGTTGATCAACGCCGGCTTGCTGTCACCGTATTGTTCCATCCAGAGCAACAGGCTGGCGAGTTCCAGGGCTTCTCCACCGAAGATTACATAGCGTAAAATTTGATCGGCGGGACGAACACTGGCCAGTACAAAGGGCGTCAATTGCCGGAATGCAGAAGGCGTCTGGCTCAGCACCGTGACACGCTCGCGGCGCAGCAGTTCCGCAAATGCTTCCGGCGAGCGGCTCACCCAGTAAGGAACCACTACTACTTTTCCACCATACAGCAGCGCACCCCACATCTCCCACACGGAAAAATCGAAAGCGCAGGAATGAAACAGGGTCCATACATCAGTGGGCTGGAAGCCGTACCAACGATCCGTCTGATCAAAGAGACGCAGTACGTTGGCATGTGTGATCTGGCAGCCTTTGGGTTTACCGGTAGAGCCCGACGTATAGATGACGTAGGCCAGACTGTCTGGCTTTGCTCCGCTAGCAGGCGTTTCGTCCATGCCATCGCTCACATCGTCCAAAAACAAGATTGCGCCCTGATGCTTCGGGAGGCTGGCTTCGAGACTGCGCTGCGAAACCAGCACAGGTACGCCAGCGTCCTCTAGCATGAACGCTACGCGCTCCGGCGGATAGCTTAAGTCGATGGGGAGATACGCCGCGCCGGCCTTCAAAATTCCCAGAATCCCAATGACCATCCCTACGTTGCGTTCCACGCACAAGCCAATCAGGACTTCCGGCCCCGCACCTAGCGACACAAGGCGTTGCGCTACTCCATTCGCGCGCCGGTTCAATTCCGCATAGGTCAGCGATTCACCATCGCAAGTAAGGGCAATCGAGTTCGGAGTTTGCGCGACCTGGCGCTCAAACCGTTGATGCAGGCACTCGCTCACCTGGGAAGCAACTCGGGGAAGGGCGAGAAGCGCGCTTGCTTCTGCTTCCGTTAAAAATGGCACCTCAGCGATGGAGCGGGCCGCATCCGCGCAAATTCCTTCGAGCAGAGTGCGAACATGCCCGAGTACCCGCTCGGCTCCCGCAGCGTCCAGGTATTTTGGGTTGTGCTCCAGACGCAAGACCATTTCATGGTCCGCATACACGATCAGGGTCAACGGAAAATTGGTCTGGCCAATGTATTCGAAATGGCGGTTCGTCCATTCGCCACACTGAGCGCGAAGCGCCGTATCCAGCAAATAGTTCTCAAAAACTAGAATGCTGTTGAACAAGCCGATGCCGCCCGGTACTTCGCCGGCTTTTTGAATGAAGCGCAACGGAGTCTGTTCATATGGCCGCAGAGATACGTGCTGTTCGCGAATCTCGCGCAACCAATCGCCGACAGATGCTTCAGGGGCTACGGAAATACGCATGGGCAGAGTATTGATGAAGAGCCCCACGGGCGCATCGGCGTCATTCAAAGTGGATGCCCGTCCGGCGCGGGTTGCGCCAAAAACGATATCTTCCTCGCCGCTGTGATGATGCAGAAGTAAAGCCCATGCTCCCTGGAGCAAAGTGTTCACAGTGACGCCGACGGTTTGCGCAAAGACGCTCAACTTGTTTGTTAACGCTTCAGAAAGGCGGCACTGCGCTACTCCCCAGGCGCTCGCATCGCCGGGGGCGGATGATGGAACCGGTGTGGGCGCGCGGAATCCCTTCAGCTTTTCCTGGAAGAAGTGTTCCGCTTCCGACAAATTTTGAGTGCGCAGCCATTCGATATAGTCGTAATAAGGTTTGCGCGCGGCGAGTTGTGGCCCACCTTGCACGTCGTCTCGAAACGCCGTATAAGCCGCGAAGACTTCGCGTAATACGATCGGGAATGAACGGCCATCCAATAGCGCATGGTGAAAGGTCCACAGCATGCGATAAGAAGATTCACCCAATTGCACGATATGCAAACGCATTAGCGGTGCGTGTGAAAGATCAAAACCCTGCTTGCGGTCGGCGGCCAGCAAGCGATTCCATTTCGCCGCCTGCTCTGCAGCAGAGGCGTCGCGCCAATCGATAATCTCAGAAGGAATCTGTACGGAGTCGTAAACCTGTTGAATGGGTTCGACGATTTCTTCCCACGCAAAAGCGGTCCGCAGAATGGTGTGGCGTGAAGCGATCAGTTGCCAGGCGCGCAACATGGCGGCGGTGTTGAGCCTCTCGTCTAACTGGCAGACGATCTGCTCAATATCCACGCCGGAGCCCGGGTCGCCAATGCCATGAAACAGCATGCCTTGCTGCATCGGCGAAAGCTCATAAGCTTTCTCAATCAATTGCACACCCTCAATACAAAAAAGTCATTCCATATTCCGCGATTCCAGCACATCAGCGATGTGATCTTGCTCACAACACAGGGCAGTCAACGGGCGGACGCGTATCGCGCAAATTCCTCAGCTTCCGGGCTGACCCGACTTTGTTCGTTCACGCGCTCCAGCCAGATTTCTCGCCAGTACATCAGCTCACCGCGCGGACAATCGCCCATTTCCCCGTAGCAGAGACACTCATCACACAGAGACTTTTCGCCCTGAGGGCCTTGCAGTGTCACGGTGTGCTTGAGTTCCCGCATCTTGCCGGATGATTCCTCAATTACGTGATCGACGCGGTAGCGAACTTCGGCCACGGTCTCACAACACAGAGTCATTTCATGGCAAACAACCATGCCTCGATTGCGTTTCTTGCGATTCAGGGTCGGGACGATCTGATCAAGGGGCTTTATGCGAACCAGTTCGCCCGGCTTGAGATCAAGCACCTCGACGGGTGTTTCCCCGGTGTTGGGGCCGCGAAGCCGGTCGTCTCCTGCCGCAGCGCGTTGAAGCCGTATCCGGAACCAGCGCACAAAGAGCTTTGCAATCTCTGATGCTGAGCGATCTTTCTGGAAGATCTGCCGGAACGCAATTCGAACAAGCCACGGTTTCATCCGTCCTGGAAATGCTTCGGTCGAACGGAGCAGCTCTGTCGACTGGCAGAAATAACGTTCCGCGTCAGCCTTGACCTTGAGACGAGCACGTAATTCTGCCAGAGCCGATTTCTCCACGGGTACCGTATTTTCCGTGCCATCAGCGGGGCGCAGCCACGCTTCCTTCCAATAAAAGCGACACCCGCGCTTGCAGCCGTCGTGTCCGCTGCCATCACAACGTAGTCCTTCCAAGGCGACAACGTCGTTCTTTGCAAAGCGCCGGTTTGGCTCGGTGGGTGGCGGAGCTTCCACGCAGGTTTTTTCCACGCGCCGATGGACGAGAAAAGACTTGCCGCAAAAATCCAGCATCTCCGGCATAAAAGGATGGTTGTCCAGGGTGCCGTTGGCATCGAGCGTTGAGAGGATTTCCTGCGGCGAGCGCACCACAACCCGGTCACCGGCAAAAAATTTGTCACGCCTCATTCTCTTTCCAACCTTGCTGCCTCAAGTTTGTATTTCGCAAAACATCCAATCTGGCTTGCGCGAAAGTGATTAGGTCCAGTCAGTTATCTGGACCAAGAATTAGTTAGTGGTTAAATCCGCCATGCGCATCATCGCGCCGAAGAAACTCAGATAGGCCGACCCGACAGCGCGTCGCGCTTTTCGTTCAGCCCAATAGGATTCGCAGAAATCACGGCGAAAATTCTTCCAGTTGGCGGCATTGGCTGCGTTGATGGATACGGTGACGGAAGGAGAGAGGATGCGCGCCGTGTGCCACCATCCAGAAGGGACAAAGAGTGTCTCTCCCGGATAGAGTTTGAAGCGGAAACCGCTTGCGCCGCAGAATTTCGGGAATCGGCTCACATCCGGCGTTTCAATGTTATCCACGGCCGATTTGTTCTCATGAGCTGCGTCTTGTCCGGCATACATCAGCGGGGCTTGCTCTGGCGGAAACGCTACATATTCCTTGACGCCTTCCAACTGCATCAGAAAGGCATGTGTGTGCAGTCCATCGTAGTGGAGTATGGGAAATTTGGCCCCCGTGCCGCCGATGTAAAGCTCCACATAGGTGAAATCCTTCCACGCTTTAATCAACCCATGGTCAAACCAATTCGGACTCACGCACTCCGGCATCGGCTGTACATCGAACTGCAGTTCTTCGGGCAGGCCCTTAACGGGGTGGTTCCGCAGGTAGGGAGCTGGACGTTCAGGGGTCGATACCTTTACCTCATCGATAAGGGTACCCATTTCGAGTTGCCTGCCATCGACAGTCAGCGGGAGGCTGCCATATTTCAGCCGGAAGAAATCAAGCGTCCATCTCTTACGCGCCACCCAGTGCTCGATGCCTTCCGTGATGATGACAGGATTGAGCGGCAGAACATACTCGCGGACGTAACGCTTCCTTCCGAGGTCTGCCCAACGATGCCGGTCGATCCGATCAAGAAGCTGAGGTCCGCTGATTTTTGCCACGATGACTCCAATTTCGTGTCTTTTCCGCGAATAAACGTATATTCAGGAATGTTTCACAGTCATCTCGGGGCAGTTAGCCTGCCATCTGTCTTAAACAAAAAAGTGTTGTTAAGTCATTGTTTTGGATACAGTTATGAGCCGCAGCTGACCACCAATTGCGACTTGGGCATGTGTACATGTGCAAACATTTGCCATTTTCCGGCAAAAAATTAAGCAAAGCCACGAGAACAGCTGGCTAGCGCAGACACCTGTGAGAAACCGGGGCGACGTGTTTCGCAACGCAAGAGCCAATAAAAGAATTGCTCTTTGGTATGGTGACTTGGACGATATAAGCGCGAAGAAATGTCGAGGAGGTTTCAATCCGTTAGCGCTATGAGGCTTATATCGATAACATCCTTCCGAAATGGCGGGACGTTGAAATCAATAAGGTTACCCTGAGACGATTCAAATGTGGATGAATGCCAAAACGGGAAAGACATCGGTCAACTGCTTTCCGGCAAGGACTGGACGTGGACGCTACGATTCCACTAAACCGCTGATTCAAAAAGAGAAAGTTGGGCAATAATATAGCTGACTGACTACGAATTTTTGTCGCTGTGATTTTCGTTTTTCCCCTTGTATCCGCCATGAGACTTTGCAATAAAGAGAACGGGACGCGCTACGGTGTCACCCGCAACGCGCCCCTGACCACAAATCACCTTCTCGTGAAAGGCAAATCATGGCTACCTCTAAGGGTACAGCTTCCCGCAAGAAACGCAAAAAAGACCCGTTCGCTTTTGCCCGTGGCAAGGTCGTTGAAAGAATCGAAGTTTCGACCATGGACGATGACTGGGCAATCGGCATTCTCTTCAAGGATCGAACCTATCTCGGATTCGATATTGAGTCGTTCCTTCGCATCACACCTGATTTTTCCGACTGGAAAACTCACAACTACAAACGCATCAAACGCTGGCCACCCCTGCGCAGCGAATGACCCAATCACAACCTAATCAGAAAAGACCCGCCGGGAAAGGCGGGTTTCCTATTGCGCAATATGACACCATCGGAGATCTGCGAGATATCGGGAGCGAACAAGATCATTAGTGAGCGATCCGCCTTTTTAGCTCGCCTTCGGCTTCCTTCAAGTCAACAAGCATGTCATGAGTTGCGCGGTCAGTTCCTTGAGCTAAAAGCAATTTTGTCTTTTCGTCTATCTCGGTTTCTACAGCTAAGCCTTTCGATTCAAGATGCTGCATCAAGACGTGATATTGAGCCATCATGATCTCAAGAAGTTTTTGTTGCATTTGGCAGGAGTTCACCAAGAGAAGCAAATAGTCATTTGTTGAATGTTCCATAGCAGCGCGGATTATACGCCTTATGTCTTTTCTTTCAATCTTGTTGCAAGGTGTCGCATGAGGGCTTTAACGGCATTGAAAATATCAAGGGATACTTCCTCGTTATATCTGCGGTCGATGTGCATTGTAGGATTGCGCCATGCATTCTTGACATGGCCTATTTGACTGGCTGATTCGGAGAAAAACTGCTCATCTGGAGTTCTCGCGCCAGCCGATTTATATTTTTTCTCTAACTCGGTATTGATGTCTTGTAGTTGACGGCCCCAATCATGGCGTAGCTTTACAC
>JBAVUZ010000578.1:0-12455 GCA_049697035.1 Candidatus Angelobacter sp.
TCGTCTTACAATAGCGGTCCCTCCGCCTGCGGCGTTCGGGACTCGGAAAAAATCTCAATCCGCCCCAGTCGGCTCTTCCTGCGGCACAATCTCATTACCCAACTGGAACCTTGAGAATCGGCTCGCCAGCTTGTCAAACCAGATATAGATCACTGGCGTGGTGTAGAGCGTAAAAGCCTGGCTCAGCAGCAGTCCGCCGATGATAGTGATGCCCAGCGGATGCCGCAGCTCTGAACCAGTGCCGCGTCCAAACGCCAGCGGTACAGCGCCCAGCAGCGCTGCCATCGTGGTCATCATAATCGGGCGGAAGCGCAGCAAGCTGGCCTGATAGATGGCTTCTTCCGGCGGCTTGCCCTGGTTGCGCTCCGCGTCCAGCGCAAAATCGATCATCATGATGGCGTTCTTTTTCACAATGCCGATCAACAAAATAATTCCTATCAGCGCCACCACCGTCAGGTCGTTGCGCGTGATAATCATGGCCAAAATCGCGCCCACGCCGGCCGATGGCAGCGTGGAAAGAATTGTCACCGGATGAATGTAGCTTTCATACAGGACGCCCAGCACAATGTAGACCGTGATCAGCGCGGCCAGAATCAGCCAGGGTTCCGATGCCAGAGAGTTCTGGAACGCCGCAGCCGTTCCCTGGAAGCTGGGATGAATGCTGACTGGCATTCCCATTTCCTGCTCAGCCTGTGCAATCGCCTTGGTCGCTCTGCCCAACGATTCTCCGGGCGCAAGATTGAATGAGATCGTCACCACCGGAAACTGCCCTTGATGATTGATGGCGAGTGGCGCAGGCGACGTAACAAAATGGCTGAAGGTTGAGAGCGGCACCTGCTGTCCGGTCGAACTCTTTACGTAAATGCTGCTTAGATCGCTGGGATCGTCCTGGAACTGCTGGCCGACTTCAAGCACCACGTGGTACTGGTTGAGCTGTGTGAAGATCGTGGATACCTGGCGCTGGCCGAAAGCGTCATAGAGCGTGTCGTCAATGTTCTGCGGCAGGATGCCAAAGCGCGCCGCAGTGTCACGATCAATGACCAGATCAGCCTTTAGCCCGCCATTTTGCTGGTCGCTGGCCACATCGCGCAGTTCGGGTAGCGTTCGCAATTTGGCCAGAATCCGGTTGGACCAGTCATTCAACTCGTTGGCGTCAGCGTCTTCCAGTGAGTATTGGAATTGCGTGCGGCTCACGCGATCTTCCACCGTCAGGTCCTGCACCGGCTGCATATATAAGGTGATTCCTTCCACCTTGGCGAGTTCCGGCTGCAGCCGCCGGATAATATCTGAAGCGGTGTCGCTGCGGTCTTCATGCGGCTTCAGGTTGATCTGTATGCGGCCGCTGTTCTGCGTGGTATTGGTGCCATCTATTCCGATAAACGATGACAAACTGGCCACGTCCTGATCTTCCAGGATCACTTTGGCCAGCTTCTGCTGGCGTTCAGACATGGAAGTGAACGATACGTTTTCCGGCCCTTCTGAAATGCCCAGAATCACGCCGGTATCCTGCACCGGGAAAAATCCCTTGGGCACGATCACGTATAAATACAAGGTCAGGGCCAGCGCCGCAGCCGTAGCCAGCAGCGTGATGGTTTGGTGTTTCAGCACCCATCGCAGTGTTGTGCCGTACCACTCAATCACGCGCTCATAGGCGCGTTCCGTGGCCTGGTAAACGCGGCCATGCTTGACGGTCTTGGGATTCTTCAGCAGCCGCGCTGCCATCATCGGCGTGAGCGTAAGTGAAACCAGCGCAGAGATTACGATTGTCACAGCCAGCGTCACGGCAAATTCGCGGAAGAGCCGGCCCACAATGTCGCCCATGAACAGCAGCGGAATCAAAACGGCAATGAGTGAAACCGTCAGCGAAATGATCGTAAATCCAATTTGCCCTGCGCCCTGGAGCGCGGCTTCCATGGGAGAGTGGCCTTCTTCCAGAAAACGATCGATGTTTTCGATCATCACAATGGCGTCGTCCACCACAAAGCCCGTGGAGATCGTCAGCGCCATCAGGGAGAGGTTGTCCAGGCTATAGCCCAGTAGGTACATCACAGCAAACGTGCCGACAATCGAAAGAGGCACGGCCACCGCCGGAATGATGGTCGCGGAAAGATTTCTCAGGAAAAGAAAAATCACCATCACTACCAGGCAGATGGTGAGCATCATTTCAAATTCAACGTCTTTTACTGACGCGCGGATCGTTTCCGTGCGGTCAGTAAGGATCGCCACTTTTACGGAGCTCGGAAGTCCTGCCTGGAGTTGCGGCAAAACTTTCTTGATGCGGTCCACCACGCTGATGATGTTGGCCCCGGGCTGGCGCTGTATGTTGACGATCACCGCCGGCGCCAGCAGGGCCTGGCCGTTTTGCGTTGTTCCCATCCACGCGGCCTGCTTCGCGTTCTCCGCGCCGTCGATGATCGTGGCCACGTCGCGCAGGCGCACAGGCGCGCCGTTGCGATAGGCAAGAATCACATCTTTATATTCATTGCCGGAAAGCAGCTGGTCATTCGTTGAGATGGTGAAGGCCTGCCGCTGATTTTCCAGAATGCCCTTGGCCTGATCGACGTTGGCTTGTCCCAGTACCGTACGCAGGTCTTCCAGACTCAAGCCGTAAGAAGCCAGCGCCGTGGGATTGGCCTGTATACGCACCGCAGGCTTCTGCCCGCCGCTGATGGAAACCATGCCTACACCGGTAAGCTGGGACACTTTCTGTGCCAGCGTGGTGTCAGCCAGGTCTTCAACCTTGGAAAGCGGCAGGCTGTCCGATGTCAGCGCCAGCGTAAGAATTGGCGCGTCCGCGGGATTGACCTTGCTGTAAATCGGCGGGTTCGGCAGATCGCGGGGCAGGAATGTGGTGGCGGCGTTGATGGCGGCCTGTACTTCCTGCTCCGCAATGTCAATGCTCTGTTCCAGATTGAATTGCAGTGTGATGACTGAGCTGCCAAAAGAACTGGTTGAGGTCATCTGGCTCAGTCCCGGAACCTGGCCAAACTGCCGCTCCATTGGCGCGGTTACGGATGAAGCCATTACTTCTGGTCCGGCCCCCGGATAAAAAGTGATGACCTGAATAGTGGGATAGTCCACCTGGGGAAGGGCGGAGACCGGGAGTTGCAGGTACGCAACCACGCCCACCAGCAGCAATCCAATCATCAGCAGCGACGTGGCTACCGGACGCAGGATAAATAATTTTGATGGGCCGCCATTAGGCATGATGTGTTTTCAAATGCCGTTTCTTCTTCGATTGTCTTTTTCAACCGTACACGCCAACGTGGCTTTTATTGTGTTTGGCCGTCGCTTGCGTGGCCGCCATTCGATTGTCCGGAACTGCCGTTTTGTCCGGCGCCGCCGCGAACTTCCACCTTGGTGCCGGGCTGAAGCTTGTCTTGCCCGTCGGTTACCACCGATTCGTCCACCTGCAGGCCTTGTGAGACCGCCACAAGATTTCCCTGGCTGATTGTTACCGTGACATTGCGCATCTCCGCCGTCTTGTCCGGCTTTACCACAAACACGTATGTTCCCTGCGGCCCGCGCTGAATTGCCGCTGAAGGCACCACGATATTGTTCTTTCGCACCTCAAGCAGCAAATGGATGTTTACGAACTGGTTCGGCCAGAGCGAGCGGTCGCGATTTTCAAACACAGCTTTCAGTTTTCCCGTTCCGGTGGTGACATCAATCTGGTTGTCGATGGTTGTCAGGAAGCCCGTGGCGATCTTTGTCTGATCGTCGCGGCTGTATGCATCCACGGCAAGCCTGCCTTTATTCATGTGCTGTGAAACCGCCTGCAGATCGTCCTGCGGCAGGCTAAAGATCACCGCAATCGGCTGCAACTGCGTGATTACCAGCAAGCCGTTGGGATCGGATGCGTGGACGATATTGCCCACATCAATCTGGCGAAGGCCGATCCGTCCGCTCACCGGCGCTGTGATGCGCGTATACACCAGATTCAGCTTTACTGAATCCACCTGCGCCTGGTCGGCGCGGACCGCGCCGTCAAGTTGGGCCTCAAGCGAGCCCTGGGTATCGAACTGCTGCTTGGGAATCACGCCGTCTTTATAGAGCTGTTGAAATCGCTCCAGGTTCAGCCGTGCATCTTTCAGGGCGGCCTGGTCTTTGAAGAGAGTGGCTTGCGCCTGGCTCAGCTGCACTTCGTACGGGCGCGGATCGATCTCTGCCAGCAGTTCGCCCTGTTTTACTTCCTGCCCTTCTTTGACATTTACTTTTATCAACTGGCCGTCAATCCGGCTTTTGACCGCTACGGTGTTGAAGGCATCCACCGATCCCAATCCGTTCAGCAGAATGGGCAGGTCGCGGACTTCAGCCTTGGCTGCTGCGACAGGAATTGTCATTTGAGCGCCGCCACCACGGCCGCCTTTACCTCCTCCGCCTTTCTGTTTGGAGTCGGCGCTGGTATGGCCGCAGCCGCCCAGAACCAGAGCGAAGCATGCGCATACCAGAGCGTTAACGGCCAGTTTGTGGCGTAAAAGTTTTGACATCTGTCCTCTCAGGGCAGGATCTTGGAAATCTGAAATCCTAACAGACTTCGATTGTTCAGCAATTGCCGGTTGCCGGCGGGGGCCGGTACCGCTAGGAATGTGCCGATCTGAATTCTCTGCACCAGCTATTCTATTTGACGTTAAATCAGAGGGTTACAACACTTGATTTTGTAAATAATTGTTAAAAAGACCTGGGATGATAATGGCCAACCTGCAGAGGTTTGCAGCGTGCGTTTTAATCTCTCTTCAATTTTTTCCTGGCACAATCCAGCTTTGGCAACATCGCCAACGCGAAATCGACATTGACCCGTTGAATCGATCTCATCATCGTGCCGGTGTTGGTGAAAAAGCGGGAAACGTCGTTGTCGCGTTCCGCGATCCGAGCGATCTGCTCTACGGATAACGTCTTCCCCGGCTTACGTTTCTCTGCATAAAATGACTTGCCTTTTTAGGATCTGAATCCTTACGTTACGGTTATACCTGAAAGTACCGCCAATCCGTATGAACCAGCCTGCATTTAAAGGGGTTTTCATGCTACATTGGCTTTTAACAAGCACTTCAGGTCACCATTATGAGCACCACGACCCGGCTAACATTTGCGGAATACGAGAAGCTCCCGGAAAAGGAGGGTGTCCGCTATGAGCTCGATGAAGGAACGCTTCTGATGGAGCCCTCGCCTGCGCTCAACCACAATCTGATCCGCCAAAGGATTGCTGGCCATCTAACGCAGTTTGTGCGTTCGCATAATCTCGGCATCGTAGTTGAGGAGATGGACTTCCGCCTGGACACGGACACAGTCAGAAATCCAGATGTGGCCTTCATCACGGCAGACCATTTGCGGAACATCGATCCATATGCCTCGCCGGTTGAGGGCGCGCCCGCATTGGCCATAGAGGTCATCTCGCCAAGCAATCTTGCTCAGGACACCGCCAAAAAAGTCCGGCAGTATCTTGCCGCTGGCTGCCAGGCGGTCTGGCTAGTTTATCCCGCGTTGCGGCTGGTTGAGATCCACAATGCCGCCGGTGCTCGGCGCATCACTGAACCGGAGTCGCTCCAGGAAACCAAATTATTTAGCGGATTCAAGTTTTCTCTGTCATTGTCTGCGCTTTTCGATGACATTTTTCGGCAGTAAGACCTTGAAAAGCCAACGGGATTTCACAGTGAAGTCAATTCCTAAACAAAAACCGAAGCTCCGTGGTCAAAAGGAAATCCGCGCATGGCTTGATTCGTTGGCGCAGTTCTCGGACGAGATTCCACCCCTGCCGGAAAAGATAACTCGGGAATGGATTTACCAGGACTACGACTAGACTGGCCTACTTCGCTCCCTGTCCCTTTAGTGCTTTTCCTGCCATCGCTCCGGTAGCTTTTCCGTTTTCAAACGCTACCTGCCCGTTCACAATCACGTATTTCACTCCTTCTGCTAACTGCGCAGGCTGAGTGTACGTGGCTTTGTCGATGATGTTGTCGGGATCAAAAATTGTGATGTCTGCAAAGAAGCCTTCTTTGATCAGGCCACGTCCCGTCAGGTGCTCACGTTGCGCGGGCAGGGAAGTGATCTTGCGGATTGCCTGTTCCAACGGCATCAATTGCAGATCGCGTACGTAATGTCCCAGGAACCGCGGCATGCTGCCGAAAGAGCGAGGATGGGTATGCGGCTCAAACAGCGGGCCATCGAGCGAGAGTTCATTCGCGTCCAGGCCGATACTGGTCCATGGCTGCCGCAATCCGGTTTGCAGGTCTTCCTCGCTGGCGATGAAATAGAGCGCGCCGGAGAGGCCTTTATCGGCCAGAACAAAATCCATCAAAGCATCCAACGGGTCTTTCTTTTGTGCCTGCGCAATTTCCGCCACCGTCTTGCCTGTATATTGCTTCAGCTCAGGGTTCACCACCGATGCGACCATCACGCCTGGCGCTCCACCCGAATCAAGATACAAGTTTTCCCAGGTACGCTCGCCCGTAGAGGACATTTCTGTCTTGATTCGCTGGCGCACCGCCGGATCGCGCAAACGCGCCAGCAGTTTGTCCATGCCGCCATCGGCTACCCACGGCGGCAGGCTTGAAGCAAGCGTAGTGGCGGCGGCCAGGTAGGGATACATATCCGCCGTTACGTCCTGGCCGCGATCGCGCGTCTGCTGGATCATGCGTACGATCTCAATCATCTTTCCCGCCCGCGACTTGCCGCTGACTTTTAAATGAAATATTTCTACGGGTAGCCCAGCTTCCTCGCCGATGCGCAATGCCTCGCGCACGGCGGCCACTTCATTCTGTCCTTCGCTGCGCATGTGCGTGGCATAAATTCCGCCATAGCGCGCCACAACTTTGGCCAGCTCAATCAGCTCTTCTGTCTTTGCGTAATGTCCCGGCGGATAGATCAGCGCTGTGGAAATGCCCAGCGCCCCCTGCTGCATGGCCTGCTCCACGAGCGCTTTCATTTTCTCCAGCTCTTCCGCAGTAGGCGCACGATTCACATCACCCAGCACGGCTTCACGCACCTGCGCCGCGCCCACATACGTTCCAATATTGATGGGCGTGCCTTTCTTCTGGAGGCGTTGCCAATACTCATCTAACGTCGTCCAATCGATCTTCAGGTGGTAAGGATCGAGAGACGGCTGCGCCGCCGCAATCGTCAGCGAATTCTGCGGCGCGATAGATCCGCCTTCGCCGGTAATTTCCGACGTAATGCCCTGCGCCAGCTTGCTCACGGAACGATTGTCAATGAGCAGCGCGGTCTCTGACTGGCCCAGCATGTCTATGAATCCAGGCGCAACCACCATACCGTTCGCCTCAATCACGCGCTTGGCGATTCCGCCGGGAACTTTTCCTATCGCGACAATGCGGCCATCGTTAATCGCAATATCGCCTGCGTACCAGGGATTGCCGGTGCCATCGATGATGCGGCCGCCGTGGATCACTATGTCAGGGCCGGCCATTTCCATGTTTTGTTGGGCGGCAATAAACGGCGCGACGAGCACAAGAACGCCAAGCAGGCGAAACAGAAGCCGAGATGTCATGCCGGGAAGGGTAAATCACCGGGCAGAAAGATTCCAGATTCTATAGTAGAAACGGACGCCCGGGCAGCGCCCGAGCGTCCGTGATTGCCGGTTGCCAATGCTCGAATTACGGGAAGACGGCAAACAAATCGCTGAGGTCAGTCTGATTGGCGGCGTCGCCCAGCAGCGGCGTGACACCGAAGATCTCTTCAAACGTGCGCAGCGTTGAGCCGTGCGTGTAGTGGATGCTGTTGGAATAGCCGGCGCCTTTCGCGAACGGTGAGAGCACAATCATCCCGATTGGTCCGTCGCCGGTGGCGGCTTCATCCCAGGTGATGAAAATGGCTCCGCCCGCCTTGTAAGCCGCCGAATTCAGGATGGCCGGGATGTTTTGCGAAAGCCAGGTATCGCCCTGCTTCACCGGGTTGCGCGTGGGCTTGCAGCTATCGTGCATGTCATCGCACAGATTGGGAGTGATGAAGTTATAGGCAGCCACGTTGTTATTGGCCAGGTCAGAGGCAAATTCGGTGAATGGCCGCACGTGGTTGATGCACTCCGCCGAGTTCGGGTTGAGCGTGTTGGTGACGTCATCAAAATAGACGAAAGGATTGTGCTTCACCGCGTACTCTCCGCTGCTGGTCAGCGGACACGTGGTGCCGGAAATACTTTCCTGGTAGGTCTTCCATGAAACGGCCTTGTTTTGCAGCAAGGTCACTAGGTGCTGGGTGGTGCTGAAGTGATGTGAACTGGGCGCGTTGTCATCCAATACGCCAAAGTTCGTGCCCGCTTCCAGCCACAGATAGTTGGGCAGGCTGGGATGGATTCCCGGAGGATTGAAATACTGTTCAGCGTGCGACGCCATGGGCAGAAGCGTGTTGTTGATGTAAGGCGCGCTGCTGCTGCCTTTGATCTGTGACCAGTTATGGTTCTCCATCAGGATGATCCATACCGTTTTGATGTTTCCGGTTTGCGCGCTCGCCGGCAGGCAAGCGCCTACAATCGCGAAGAACAAAGCAAACTTCAGAGGGATTCGTACCAGCTTCATGAGGTCACTTTCCTTTCTTGGTGTATCAAGTGCGCCGCTTTTCATCTTTTCCAAGCTCAGAGCAGATGCAAAGCGTTGCAAACCAAGATTAGAGATGCATTGTGAAAGGGCCTTGAAAGGCTCATGAAGATTGGACAAAAGTGGCTTCCCAGTTCCGTTTTGGGACAGGCGACAATGCAAGCCCTTACCGCGCCACTTGCTTTGCGCGACTTTGGGCGGTACTCAAGGAGTTCTTTTGTTCCTTTGCTCGAGGACCTGTTTCTTCTAGGCAAGAAAAACCCCGGGCTGTGAAGTCCAGGGTTGGGCACTGCTCTTCAGCCGATCTTTGAAATCCTAGTCCATACTTGGTGGCGGTGTGGGTTGCGGCGTCGCCGTTGGTTGCTCTGCTGGCGGCGGTTGCAATGCGGGAGGCTGTTCTGCCGCTGGCGGCTGCGTTGTCTGCGGCTGCTCCTGCTGACTTGTGCCTTGTGGCGGTTGGGCAGGTGTTGCTCCCGGCAATGTTGCTCCGGCCGGTAGTGTCCAGACTTCCACTTTGCGTCCTGATTCTGTTGCCGCCTTCGTCTGAATGCGCTGTGGATCGATACCCTTGAACTTAGTCAAGTAAGCCATGGCGTTCTGCGCACGCTGCAAGCCCAGGCTGCGTGGCTCACCCGCATCGGCAGAGCCTGAGAGCACAACGTTCAGGTTTGGGTCCTGCTGCAACTTTAAGGCGACGTCGTCCAGCACAGCCTTGGAACGGTTGTCCACGTAGCCGCTATTTGGCTTGTAGTCGAGTTCCATCAGCTTCTGTGCTGTTGGCACGGCAGGCGCGGCGGCTTCCACGTTCACCGTCACCACGGTTGATGCGCTTAACTGCCGGTCGTCAAAGGCCGTAGCGCGGACTGCAATCGGTCCCGGTCCGGCGTCAGTGGTATCAAGCGTGGCCTGGTTGCGATTGGAAGAGAGCTTCCCACCATTTGCGACATAGGTGATATTCACTGGCCGGTTATCCGGGCTTACGGCATCGCAGCTGATGGAAGCGCTCTCACCGGCGCGCAGGCTGGTGGGTGAAGCTGAGCAGGTAATCTTCGGTGGAGTGGTGCTGGTGTTGGCCGTTTCCGGTTGCGGCGCATTGGTGAAGGATGGGCTGATTGGCGCCAGGACAGGCGCATCGCTTATGTCCATCACTTCAACACCATCGCCTACTTGTATCTCTTCCAACGCGGTCAAAACCATGGCCGTGGCGCTTTTCGGGTGCACTTGAAGCACGATCATGTCTCCCACCGTCCGGCGAGGCAGACTGGAAACATCACCGCGCGGAAGCCGCTCCGGGGCCTTTTGCGTATCGTCGTATTCAGTGGCTTTGAGTGAGAGCCCGGTTACCGGATCGCGGTAAGACGAGGAATAAGTACGGGTGGCGCGCAGATAATCTCCAGGCTTCAGGCCTTTGTCCGAGCCAATATTCAGGTACGCCTTGTATTTGGATCCTAGGAATGAATCGAACTCTTTCGCCATCACAATCCTGCCCTGGGGCTTTCCTGTGGGCGGGGTGTAGCGGTCCAGCGATACCTTGCGGAATGGCGGCGCTTCGCGCTCTGGCAATGGTATGGCGATGTCGCCTGGCATCACGTCAGCGCAGCTCAATTCAAACGTAGCTATTGCCGTGCTTTTTTGGACATCGGTCACCTTTACGATGGCAAGCTCCTGGTAAGGCTCGCCAAGGTTCCGCAGAGTGGCTCGTTGTCCAGGGAACATTTCGTAGTGGTTTGTGTCTTTTACCAGCCGGACAATCTGGTAGTGATCGCCTTCCTTCATGCCCTGGCCGTGGATGAAAATTGTGTCGCTTGCGCCGGCATACCGCGTCTGGTCAGGACTGTTGTGTCCACCTGCGACGAACAGCTTATCCGGGACCTTTTCGTTCGTCAGAAAGCCTGAGCAATACATGTCAGTGCGCGTAGGCGTGTTGCCAACATCCAGATTAGCGGCGTGCTCTTGTGCTCTCAGTGCTGGTTGCACCGGTTGCGGCTGAGCAGGCTGTGTCTGAACAGGCTGTGTTTGAGCGGGCTGCGGCTGAGCAGGTTGGGGCTGTTGTGAAAAGCCCAGGTTCGATAAAACCATCCCCGCCAACGCCAGCGGCACCAGCTTGAAATTCTTCATACTTCCTCCCCCATACGCCTCTGCAGGAGAGCAAGTCTCTCCCACGGGACGCGCAATGTCCCGGGTGGAACATATCACCGCCTTTCCTGCGACTTCAACTAAACTCTTATTTACTAAGCAGATACGCTTAATTACAGAAGTTCTATTCACTTCTTGCATTCGGTGCTTGAATCTGTGATTTTTGCTCACGTATGATGGCCAGCCCTTTGTAAATCTAATGAATGGAACATCATCCAGTTACGCACCAAGGTTCCTGCCCGCCCGTCTACCACGGGTGTGTGTGGCTATTGCCGCTTCCAACCCGGCGGAAATGGTACAAAAAGCGGACCTTGCGGTCCGGGATAACCCCTTTATTGAGTTCAGGTTAGACTATCTTCCCAATCCGTCTCTGGGGCTGCCCAAGCTCAAGACATTTGTGGAGTTTCACCCTGAAGCCCTGATTGTGGCCACCTGCCGCCGCGCCGCCAACGGAGGCAAATTCAAAGGATCCATAGCCTCGCAGGTAGACATTCTGGTAAAAGCGGCTGGTCTGGGCTGCCATCTCGTGGATATTGAGCTGGAAACGGCCGCGCAGCTTAAACCAAATGATTTCAATCGCTTGCGCCGATCTGCCCACTTGATCCTCTCGTACCATGATTTTCGCGGCACAAAAAAGCTGGAAGAAACTTTTGCCAAGATGCAGCAGCATCCCTGCGACTTCTTCAAGCTCGTCACTACGGCAAATTCTCTTTATGACAACGTGGTGATGATGAAGTTCCTGGAAAAATACAGCCATGCGCATTCACTGATTGGGCTCTGCATGGGGGAACAGGGCGTGATCAGCCGGGTACTCTGTGTTCGTGCCGGCAGCCAGTTCACCTTTGCCGCTGCTAATCCCGGAGAAGAAACCGGCCCGGGACAGTTAGCGGCCCGGGCGCTGCGCGATGTCTATCGCATTGACCAGGTTGATGCCGCGACGCGAGTTTATGGCGTGGCCGGGGATCCCGTGGCCCATTCTCTTTCCCCTGCGATGTTGAACACCGCATTCCGTCGCGAAAATGTGAATGCCGTTTATCTGGCGCTGCATGCCAAGACCTTGGAAGACCTGACGGCTTGCGTGCAGGATATTCCCATCGCCGGCCTCAGTATCACCATGCCGTACAAAGAGCCAATCCTAAAGCATTTGGACAAGAGCGATCCGTGGACAGCCAAAGTGGGCGCCTGTAACACGCTGGTCCGCAGCCAGGACGGCAATCTCTACGGATTCAATACGGACGTGAATGGTGTTGTGCGTCCACTGGAGATGCGTATTCGACTTCAGGGAGCAAAAATCCTGGTTCTGGGCGCGGGAGGCGCAGCGCGTGCCGCCGTCTTTGGATTGAAAGAGCGCGGCGCGGAAATTTCGATCCTGAGCCGTAATGCCGCAGCGGCACAGAAGCTTGCCAAACAGGCCAAAGCCAAGGCGATTAACCGCACCATGCTGAAGAAGCTGGAATTTGACGTGATCATTAATGCCACGCCTGCCGGCATGGAAGGCAACAAAAATCCGCTGCCGCTCACCGAGCCGGAGATGAAGGCCAAGTATTTTTTTGAGATGGTCTACACGCCTGCGGAAACTAAGATGATCAAAATGGCCCGCGCCCGCGGCATGCACGTAATTCCCGGCGCGGAAATGTTTGTTCAGCAAGGCGCCCGCCAGTTTGAGATATGGACTGGCAAGCCCGCTCCGCTACTCGACATGCAACGCGTTGTGGACCACGCTCTGGCCCAGCAAGCCGCCGCAAAAGCCGCCGAAGGCAAGACGGAGAAGAAAGG
>JBAVUZ010000579.1:0-6147 GCA_049697035.1 Candidatus Angelobacter sp.
CGGCGGACGGCCTCCCAGACAATCCAGACGCAGGTAAGAAGAAGCAGACCGGTTTCAATAAAGGCAGAAAAATTTTCCACCTTGCCGTGGCCGTATTGGTGCTCGGCGTCGGCAGGCTTATCTGAAACGCGGACAGAAAGCAGCGTGACCAGGGCGGCCACAAGGTCGAGACCCGAATGTGCAGCCTCAGAAAGAATGCCCAGGCTTAGCGTGGAAATGCCGACGATCAGCTTGAGGACGGTAATTCCGAGCGCAGCAAGCAGAGAGTTGAGCGCCACGTTGCGCTTTTCCTTCTGCATGCTATCCAGCACGGGGTTGAGTTCAGCCGAGGACACACTGCCATTGTCTCAAGTTTTTGGTTCCCAGTACTACAACCATTGTTGCTAGCTGCATTTGCCAGAAAACCATTATGCTAGGATATTGCCGCCTGACTTCCCTCATACGACGAAAGGAACCCAACGATGATTCGCAGGCTGTTTATTTGTGTTTTTATAGTATCCACGGCGCTGGCGCAGACGCCCGGCGCCACCAAGAACCAGGGATCGGCGACGAAGAAGGCCCCGTCCGCGAGCCCGACTCCGACCCCGCAGGCAACGCCACCATCATTATTAAAGCGCGATGAGCAGCCCGCTGAGCTGCCGCCGGAGACGCCAGTGATCAGCATTAAAGGCCTTTGCCCCGCTGAAAACGGCCCAGCAGCGAGCAACAAGGTGCCTTCCACCAATGACTGCGCCATGACGGTAACCAAGCAGAAGTTTGACAATCTGGTGAAGGCCTTCAACACGAACAACCAGACTGTGACTCCGGCGCAACGGCGCAATCTGGCGCAATCCTATGTGGAGTTGCTGGTCTTTTCAGAAGCAGCCAAGGCCGCAGGCATAGAAAATACTCCTGCTTTTATTGAAGTGATGCGCGTGTTGCGGATGAAAACGCTGGGCGATCTTTACCGCAACCAACTGGCAGAGCAATACCGCAACCCATCGCAGCAGGAGATTGAGGATTATTACAAGGCCAATCAGGAGAAATTTGAAGGCGCCAAGCTGACTCGGGTTTTTATCCCCACGAACGATCCTGATCCGCAAGCCACTGCGGAAAAAAAGGCGGAGTACCAGAAGAAATCCCCACAGGTGGCGGACGATATCCAGGCACGCGCGGCCAAAGGCGAGGACATGAGCAAACTGCAAAAGGAGGCTTACACGACCCTGGCAATAGCGGCTACGCCTCCTACCACGGACCTTGGCCTGGCCCGCCACGGCACTTTCCCGCCGAAGATCGAGCAGGAAATCTTTTCCCATAAAGCGGGCGAGGTTTTCCGCTCTGATGAGGCAACCGGCCACATGATTTACCGGGTCGACAGCAGGCAAACCAGTCCGCTGGAAAGCGTAAAAGCGGAGATAACACAGCTGCTATTCCGCCAGAAGATGGAAGCAAAGACCAAGGAGTTGAACTCAGCGGTGCACGCCGAATATGACGAGAAATATTTTGGTCCGCCGGCTGCGCCAATGCCTCTTAAGCCGCCTGTGCCGCCCAATCCACAGGGTAGATAAATATAAAATTGACGAACGAGTGGGAAGCTTGCCGCAGCACTGCGGGCTGCGGCTTGGAAAGCGCATAACTGCGGTGAGCTTTGCTCCAGCCTCTGAGCAATAGAACGTGATGGCAGTGAACACCCAAAAACCGACCGTGCTGGTTACCGGAGTTTCCGGCAACCTGGGCGTTCGTCTGCTCAAGCAACTGGCGGACTTTAACGTAATCGGCACGGACATTCGCGAACCGGAAGACGCGTCAAGTCTGGCGCGCTTTGAAAAAGTTGATCTGGCGGAAGAGCGCTCCTGTGATCAACTGCTGGACCTGATGCGCGCGCATCGTCCAGAGTCGGTGGTCCATCTGGCGTTCATCCTCGATCCGTTGCGCTCCGGCGTGGTGGAGAAAAAGCGCATGTGGCGGGTAAACGTGGCTGGGACGAGCCGCGTTACTGAAGCTATTGCGGAGCACAACCGCATGCTGGGCGTGATTGATAAGTTTATTTTTCCCAGCAGCGCACTGGTCTATGGCCCTGACCTTACGAAACCGGCGACGGAAGACTCTCCGCTGAACGCGCAAAGCCTGCCCTATGCGCTGCATCAGCAGGAAGCCGATCGCACGGTGCAATCACGCGTCAAAAGCATGAAGACCAAGGTGTATATTCTGCGTCCGCACGTTTTTGCCGGGCCTACGGTACAGAATTATCAGATGGGCGTGCTGCGCGGCATTCCGGGCGGTAAAGGACGGCTGGCGGAGCGTCTGCGGCGGCAGGGCAAGCGTCTTCCTCTCTGGCTGCCCTCGCGTGGCGATTACCTGGAACACAAGTTTCAGTTTGTCCACATTGATGATGTGGCGCGGCTGATCGCGCACATACTGAAGCGCAAGCTGCTAGACCCAAAGCTGACGATCCTCAACGTGGCCGGCCGCGGAGATCCATTGGAACTGCGTCGATGCATTGACATCGCCAAGATTGAAGTTCAGCGTGTTCCCGCAAGATCGATCTGCAAGCAAGCGCTCCGCGTGCTCTGGGACCTTGGCGTTTCCGATATTCCGCCGGAAGCGCTTCCCTACCTGCTGGGCTCAAGCACCATGGACACAGCGCGCCTGCGCGTTTTTCTGGGCGAGCATTACCGCTCTGTGATTGAGCACACCTGTGAAGAAGCGTTGGCGGAAAGTTTTGCCAGCGTGCCGGTGGCGAGTTCAGCGGCCAAGAGCTAGGAAACTTCACCACTGATTAGCACTGATGACACTGATTTGCGGGTGGCAGGCTATTTCTCTACGGAATATCCTTCTGTTCGATCATCCATGCCGGTGTTCTGGCTTGCTTTGTGGCCGCTGCGGCGCGGGACAACATCCCGGTTCGCAGTGCGCCAGAATTTCAGTCGTCGGTGAATGCAACAGCATGTCGCACACCATGCTGACCAGCCGCGGATGCGCGCCTGCAGTTCCGGCGCGAACCATCTTCATGCCAAGCTGGTCACACAGCGCTCGCGCTTCGGTATCCAGGTCGTAAAGCACTTCCATGTGATCGGAAATAAACCCAATGGGACAGATAATCACGCTGCGAACGCCAGCGGCATGCTGTTCGCGCAGATAGTCACAGATATCGGGCTCAAGCCAGGGCTGCGTGGGAGGGCCGCTGCGGCTTTGGAAAACCAGCGTCCAGTTGCTGATGCCGCAAGCGGCGGCAACGCGCGCGCTGGCTTCCTTGAGTTGCCGCAGGTACGGCGACGCCTCTGCCATGCTGACGGGAATGCTGTGCGCGCTGAAAATGAGTTGCTCGGCTTTGGAATGGCCAGCTTCGCTATGCTCCGCTGGGGGGCGCTCGGCCATCGCGGCACGAACGCGGTCCGTCATGGCTTCAATAAATTCGGGGCGACCGCAAAAGTTCGGCAGCTTTTCAATCACCATGTTCTGCACGCCGGCTGCCTGCTGCGCCCGCGCGATGTCCTCACGATACTGGCGGCAGCCTGAGTACGAGCCAAAGGCAGACGTGGTAAGGGCCGCGGCGCGACGAACGCCTTCAGCGTGCATCTGCTTCAACGTGTCCGCCAGCAGCGGATGCCAGTTGCGATTGCCCCAATAAACTGGCACGGCAATGCCTTTGGTTCTGCACTCGCCTTCCAGCGCGGCGATCAGTTGTTTGTTCTGGTCATTGATGGGGCTGCGTCCGTCAAAGTGATAGTAGTGTTCAGCCACTTCCAGCATGCGTTCACGCGGAACGTTTTTGCCACGCAAAACGTTTTCCAGAAATGGAAGCACATCTTCATGCTTTTCCGGGCCGCCAAAAGAGACAACCAGCAATGCGTCAAATGAGTTCATGGGAAGCAAAGATTCTAAATCATCGCCGTCTCAAAACCGTTTATCCAATGAGTAACATCGGCTTGCACAAACATTAAACCTTACCGCTGATGACGCTGATAACACTGATTTACACTGATCAAAGAATGCAATAGAAGCTTTTTGACGTTGTAAATCCGTGTCATCCGTGTTCATCCGTGGCGGGGTTTGCTTTTATGGAAAGTAATTGGTGCCTTTCATGTCTATAATCTCCAGCCATGCACGCTTCATCCATTTCAAAGTCAGCCGTATCAACGATTGCGATATTACTTCTCTGCTCCGCCGCCAATGCCTTGCAGTCCGCAAGCTCCAGCGCCGATCTTAAGACAGCCGATCTTGATGCAATCGTCCAGCGCGTGATCGCGCAGGAGCGTGTCGTCGGCGCGTCAGTGCTCGTCGCGCGCGGCGACCGCATCCTGCTGCACAAAGGCTATGGCTTTGCCGATCTCGCACTGGAAGCGGCGGCAAAAGATGAGACTGTCTATCACGTTGTCGGGCCGATGTTGCCGTTCACGGGCATTGCGGTAATGCAACAGGTTGAGCGAGGCAAGCTGCAACTGGACGACGACATTTCGAAGTTCATTCCGGAATTTCCGCTGCAGGGGCATCACGTCACGGTGCGGCAGTTGCTCAACCATACTTCCGGCATTGTGGACTACCACTACCTGGGCGATCCCATTGAAGCCACAAGCCGCCAGCCTAAAGCACTGGATGAAGTAAGGGCGCTATATGCCGGTAAAAATTGGGTCAATGAGCCGGGACAGAAATGGGATTGGTCCATCTCCGGGTTCAACCTTCTGGTCACTATTGTGGAGCGCGTTACGGGTGAGAGCTTCCCGGATTACGTGCAGCAAAATATCTTCAAGCCCGCCGGAGTGAAGTCAACTTCTTACTGTGACGACTTTACGCTTACGCGCGGGCTGGCCCACGCGTATCGCAAAATCGGCGGCGGGTATGTTGAGGCCCGCGAGAACGGCATGGCCTATAACTCTGACCTGCGCTTCTGCTCCACCGTAGGCGATCTTCTGCAGTTGTGGCGGGCCATCAAGGAAAAACCGCTGGTGCGACCGGAAACGTTCCGGCAGATGACAACTGCTGAAGGCGCGGCGCAGCATATATCCGCGCAAGACCCCAAAGCGCAATACGGGTTCGCCATGATCCTGAACCATGAGGATGATCATCGCCGAATCGGCCAGCACGGATCGCTCATGGGATACAGCGGCAGCCTGTATGACTTTCCTGAAGACAATCTCACGGTCATTGTGCTGACCAACACTGAAGACCAGAACGCTTACGCCATCACGCGCGCCCTGGGCCGCGCGATCCTTGGCTTGGCGGCGCTGCCTGCGCCCAAGCATGAAGCCGAACCCACGCTGGCGGATAAACCAATCTCCGCCGACGAGCGCAAGCAGCTTGCCGGAACTTTTGTGCTCAAGCTCGGCCAGGTGGGAGCGAATTTGCATGACTCGTTCGCGCAATATCGCCGCACGTATCGCGTCTTTGACGAAAACGGACGCCTCATGATCCAGCCGCTGGGTGAAGGCCCGGAGCGTCTGCTCAAGCAGGATGACGGCAGTTTTGCCATGCGGTCGTCGCCGGCGGCGCATATTTCATTTGTGGTGCAGAACGGCCACGCTGCCACGATGAAGCTGGATTCACCGGGCTTTCCGCTGGTGGGCGAGCGCGTGGGCGATGGCGATCCGGCGACGTTTCATGGGCAATTGAGGTAGGTCCGGCGGGCAACTATCACCCGCCGGAGAATGGCGAAGCTACTTACACTCCGCTTTGAGGATGGAACCAGGCAGGGGGGTTTTGTGTGAAGAGGACTCAAAGCTTTGGGTGAACCAGTCATTTTCCTGGTTTTGTGATTTGCGCGCGCAGCAGGTGATGAACGGACGACAGGCGTTGCCGCCGCAGTCAGCGGACGTGGTGCATCGAATACCACAACCACACGCGCAGAAGCCCGACTGCGCGGGAGCAGCGGCTACCCCGTCAGCCTGTGAAACCTGAGCTGCGGCCTGGGGCAGCATGTCCAGCGAGAGCACGGTTTTGAGCGAGAGGTCCGGCATCAGGTAAGTCCGGATGGCCGGAGTGACTGTAGCGCGTGAAGAACCGGAATCAGACGTTGCAGCAACGGCAGCCGTGGCCGCCAGCAGAAGAACAAATACCAGGAACAATTTCTTTGTCATACGCAGTGTCCTTCCTTAAGACCAAGATCGAAGGGTCTTATCAGAAAAATTTTAGTCCGCGGGATTGGATAAATAGCAGCAAAATTCCAGAGTA
>JBAVUZ010000580.1:0-3000 GCA_049697035.1 Candidatus Angelobacter sp.
CCCGGTCAATTCCCGCTTGCCGTTATCCAGGAACTTCACTGAGATGGGCAGATCGAGCGAAAACCGCCGGGTGGTTCGCTTCTCAGGCTGCGGCTGCGCCATACTGGGCCTCCAAATACTCTGGATCGTTGGCACGATTTTAGCCTATATCGGCGCAATTTTGCCGGATTATTGACGTACGAAATTCACTTTTACCGCGGATGAACGCGGATTGACGCGGATCAAAACTTGAATCTGAAATCAGCCGCTGAGCGAATGCAGCATATTGAAGTCGAAGGTGAGCATCGGATCGAGGGCCTCGATCATCGATAAGAATTTTTTTCTAGCTTTGGTTTTGAATCCGCGCTCATCCGCGCAGATCCGCGGTGTATTTTTCCGCCTTTAGGTTTCTATAACGCGAGAAACTTCTGCAACAGTAACCGGCCCGATTCCGTGAGCACGCTTTCCGGATGGAACTGCACACCTTCAACCGGGAATCGGCGGTGGCGCAGGCCCATGATTACGCGTGTGCCATCGGCTTCATGCGTTTCCGCGCTGATCTCCAGTTCGCTGGGCAGGCCTTTTTCCTCCACGATCAGCGAATGGTAGCGTGTCGCTGTCATAGGTTGCGGAGCGTTCTTAAAGAGCGTTTTGCCGTCGTGCTGGATAAGGCTGGTTTTGCCGTGCATGAGTTGGTGGGCACGCACAACGTTGCCGCCAAAAGCCGCCCCAATCGCCTGATGTCCCAGGCAAACGCCCAGCACCGGCCGCTTGCCGGCAAAATGCTTGATCAGATCAATGCTGATGCCCGCTTCTTGGGGCGTGCAGGGGCCGGGAGAAACAAGGATGTGGCTGGGACCCATCTCCTCGACTTCCTGCGGTGTGATCTGGTCGTTGCGCCGGACTTCCACCTTCTGTCCCAGTTCTCCCAGATACTGCACCAGGTTGTAAGTAAAAGAATCGTAGTTGTCGAGAACGAATACCATGACGGTAAATCCCTTGAGAAACAGTTTAGCGGAGGTGGCGAGAGCATGGAACCCGAGAGGCCGCGTCTCGTGATTCCGGAAAAAGCGCAGGATGCCATGTTCGCGTAAAAGCCAAGGATTCCTCCCGCCCGCGTCGATCTGAAGAGCGGGAGGAACTTTCCTTTTGCGTCTGGTGTAACGGTTACGCGCTCCTGCGCGCCGCTGTGGGCACTTTCGCCGCTGTGGGCTCTGATATCTCTTTCAGCCGGCCAGTCGTTACGTCATACACGAAGCCGCGCACCGGAATGTGACTGGGGATAAAAGGATGGCTGCGCACGCGCTGGATTTGCCGCCGCACATTTTCTTCAACGTCAGAAAACGCATGGAAATGCACCGGCGCTACAAACGCCGTGCCGCTTTGTTTCTCCAGCCTGCCCAGCAGTTCGTGGTCCTTGAAGGTGAGCATGCCGCAATCCGTGTGGTTGATGATGATGAACTCTTGGGTCCCAAGCAGATGGTGGGAGATGATCAGCGAGCGCAACGCGTCTTCGCTGGCGATGCCGCCGGCATTACGTATGATGTGCGCGTCTCCGGTCTTTAATCCCAGAAACTGTTCTACCGTAAGGCGCGCGTCCATGCATGCCAGCACCGCCAGCTTGCGCGCTGGAGGCATGGGCAGATGTCCCAGGGTAAATTGGTCCGCGTACTTCAGGTTGTTTTGCAAAACCTCATCGATAACGCTCATGGATTTTTTCCTTTCCTTTTTTATCTTCACGTTGTTTCCATGGCCAGCGCCGATTGGGAAGGATGCAGAAAGGAAAAGCCACCGCCCCGCTCAATGCCGGCGATGGAAACTCTGGTTTAAGAGCTTAAAACTGCAAAGAGCCGCCGTCGCCGCTGGTAACGCAGCAACAACAACAGCCGAGGCGCTGTGGACGACGGTGCATGGGATCAAAGTATAGAAGCAGCGGTGGCTTTCTGCAAATCTTCAGCTGCTCCTTTGCCGCTCGATCCTGCGTTTGTGCTAGCCTTCCCTTGTGTTGCATATCGCCAATGGCGAATCGGTCACCGCTACCTTCCGCCAAGTCAGATTTCCAGGGACTTATCTTGCTTGGAATGACGTCCTGCCTGACGGCCCCGTGCCTCAGACCAGCACGCTGGACGAACTGTCTGATATTCGCGTCCAGGCGCTAACTGGCTTCGGTTGGGGCGACCCGGAAAAACTTCGCGCCGACTTTGCCAACCGTGACCGGACGCTCCAGAATTTTCGCAAGCACCAGGACGTGGTGCTCTGGTTTGAGCATGACCTTTATGACCAGTTGCAGCTTCTCCAGTTGTTGGATTGGTTTGAGCAGCAGGACCTTGAAGGCATCAATCTCGATCTGGTGCAGATCGATTCTTACCCCGGTGTGCGACCGTTTTACGGACTCGGGCAGCTGAGCGGGCCGCAACTCGCGCGGTTGTTTCCCATTCGCAAACGTGTAACGCACGCGCAACGCGGTATCGCCACGGAAGCATGGCGCGCCTTCCGCGCGGAAGATCCCACTGACTTGGCAGCAATCGCACAACAAAAGTTCGACGAGATGCCGTTTCTGGCAGCGGCGCTCATGCGCTTTCTTGAAGAGTATCCATGGACCAGTGACGGGCTTTCCCGCACCGAACGCCAGCTCTTGCAGGCTGTGGCCGCGGGCAAGCGCAAGAAAGCGGATATCTATCTGGAGTCGCGCAAACAGGAAGATGTGCCCTGGGGCGACTTGTCAGTCTATTTACGGCTCGCGTGGCTTACTGCGGGCCCCAATCCAGCACTCGTTGAATCGCCCAAGAATGAATTCGCCATTACCGAAGCTGGCCGCCGGTTGCTGGAAGGTAAAGCGGACTGGATCAAGCTGCAAGGATGCGTCGATCGCTGGCTGGGCGGCGTGCACCTGACCGGCGATCAGCCTAAGTGGCGCTGGGACGATGAGAAAAAGGTTCTTGTAGGATACTGAGGGATGAAGTCCAAAACATCCGGCGATAGCGTGGCCTGGTAATGGGAGATGACGCAAGAGCCGTAGGC